>DASUJJ010000115.1:0-3586 GCA_036279335.1 Dyella sp. | reverse complement strand
GTCCAGGTCGCCGATCTTGGGAACGAGGTAGGACTCCACCACCAGGCGAGCCTTTCGGTAGGTCTCGATGGCCCAGTTAGCGCGCTTTTCCGCCATCCATCGACCCGATACGGCACGCAATGAGGCGTGCTCCGCGGCCGAACGCTCTTGCTCAACAACCTCTTGCTGGACCCCGACCGCCGCCCTCGCCTGCTGCTGAGCTTTCCGAATCCCTGCGGTGATCCTCCCTTGCTTGGCCGCGCGCTGTACCTCGATCGCCTTGATACGCGCCTGACTCAGCGAAACCTCGGGATAGTGTCCGATCGTCGCCGGCGCGGGCCGAGAGCCATCCGGAAGGCGATACCGCACCCGCCAAGCCTTCAGGCCAGCCGGACTCACCCAGAGGGCCAGGCCGTTGCCATCGGACATGGCGTAGGGCTTGTCGCCCGGTTTGGCCCGACGAACCTGGAGCTCTGTCAGTGAGACGGCAAGGCGGGCATGGCTTGGGACCTGCGTACAAACCGTGTGATTTGTGCCCAAATTCATACCCAAGACTCTCAGGCACCTTGGGACAGGAGCGGACGCCCTCGGATAGTCCGGGCACAAAAAACCCCGCAGATCGCGGGGTTGTGTGCAATTCCGAGCTACGACAGCTTGCTCAGAATCTGGTGTTGGTGCCCAAGGGGGGACTCGAACCCCCACGACTCTCGTCGCTACCACCTCAAGGTAGTGCGTCTACCAATTCCGCCACCTGGGCAGGTGTGTTGCGTTTTACCTTGACGACGAGGCGGGAGCCGGGACGTCACTGGTCTTTGCAGCGGGCGCGGCGGGCACGTCAGTCCCCGTAGCCACCTTTGCCGCCTGCGGAACATCGCTGTTCACCGGCGCGGCGGGCTGCGCATTCTGCGAGGCCGGGGCCTTCTTGGCAAGCCCCGCCATCACGCCAAGATCTTCAACCGTCTGCGGCTGCGCGCCTTGATGGCTGAGGTACATGCCCATGCCGAGGCTGAGCACGAAAAACAGCCCCGCCAGCACGCCGGTGGCGCGGGTCATGAAGTTGGACGAGCCGCGCGCGCCGAACACGGTCGCCGAGGCACCGCCGCCGAAACCCGATCCCGCATCGGCGCCGGCGCCGCGCTGCATGAGGATCAGCACGATCATCGCCGCGGCGATCAGGATGTAGAACACGCTGAAAATGACGAACATGTCGGTATGGATTCCGTTGCGCTCAACGAGCGGCCGAGCAGATGCCGAGAAAGTCGGCGGCCAGCAGGCTTGCACCGCCGACCAGACCACCATCGACATCCGGCTGCGCGAACAATTCCGCGGCATTCGATGCCTTGACGCTGCCGCCGTACAGCAGCCGCGTCAGACCGCCAATCATAGCATCCTCGTTGACGAGTTGGCTACGCAGGAAGGCGTGCACCTGCTGGGCCTGCTCGGGGCTGGCGGTGCGTCCGGTGCCGATCGCCCAGACCGGTTCGTAGGCGATCACCGCGGTGTCGAACGGCGCGATGCCGACATGATCGAGCACCGCGCGCAGCTGGCGCTGGACCACCGCTTCGGTCTGTCCCGCATCGCGCTCGGCCAGCGTCTCGCCCACGCACAGAATGGGAGTCAGGCCGCTGGCCAGCGCCGCGGCAAACTTGCGCGCCACCAGCGCGTCGCTCTCGCCGTGATACTGGCGACGCTCGGAGTGGCCCACCAGCACCCAGTCTGCGCCGACATCCTTGAGCATGGCGCCGGCTACTTCACCGGTGTAGGCGCCCTGCCCCTCGTGCTCGCTCAGATCCTGCCCGCCGAGCGTCAGTCCGGCCTCCTGGCAGGCCGGCGCCAGCAGCGCCAGGTAGGGAAACGGCGGAATCAGCAGCACGTCGACGTCGGCCGAGCGGGCCGTGGCGAGCTCCGCCACCAGCGCCTGCGCCATCGAGCGGCTGCCGTGCATTTTCCAGTTGCCTGCCACCAGCCTCTTGCGCATGGGATGTCCCGCAAAAAAACGCGAGCTTAGCGACGCGCCCCATTGACGGCAATGTCGTCCACCGGACGTGGCACGGAAGGCACCGCAGCGGCGAAGATATGGGTCTTTCCCAACGAGGACCCGCGATGACGGCCACCCGCCCCCTGAGTCTGGTCACCGGAGCATCCGCTGGCATCGGCGAAGCCTTCGCCCGCGCGCTGGCCGGTCTGGGACATGACCTGGTGCTGGTGGCGCGGCGGCGGGATCGCCTGCAGGGGCTGGCAGATGAGCTGCAGCGCGCGCAAGGCAGCCGCTGCCACGTGTTTGCCGTCGACCTGGCCGATCCGCTCGCGCCGCAATCGCTGTGCGCCGAACTGGCATCGCGCGGACTGGAAGTGGACTGGCTGATCAACAACGCCGGTTACGGCCTGCCGGGCACGCTGGTGGCCAATCCGTGGAAGGCGCACGCGGATTTCGTCCAGGTGATGATGACGGCCCCGACCGAACTCGCCTGGCGGCTGCTGCCGGGCATGCGCGAACGCCGCTACGGTCGCGTGATCAACGTGGCCTCGCTGGCCGGCTTCGTGCCCGGTACCGCCGGCCATACGCTGTATGCGGCGTCGAAGGCCTACCTGATCAAACTGTCGCAGTCGCTGACGCTGGAGAATCGCGACGCGGGCGTGCACGTGAGCGCGTTGTGTCCCGGCTTTACCTGGTCGGAGTTCCACGACGTCACCGGCACGCGGCAGAAGATGAACGCCATGCCGGGCTTCATGTGGCTGACGGCCGATGAGGTGGCGCGCCAGGGCATCGAGGCGGTGGAGCGCGGTGCAGTGGTCTACGTACCCGGACGGATCAACCGCATGATCAAGGCGATCACCGAGGCGATGCCGGACCGCCTCGCGCTGTGGCTGTCGCATCGCCAGTCGGGGCGCTATCGCAATCACCACGATTGAGCCGTCCAACCGTGCGCTACTGTGTGGCGCTGACGCCTTGCACCGAGATCGCCGAGCATGTCGCTTTTTCCCAAGCACCCGGCCATGCGCCCGCTTCAGTACCGCAAACCCACCGAGGGTCGCGACTACTGGGTGGTCGACGACGCGCTGCCGAATCCCGATGAAGTGCGCCGCCGCTGCCTGGCCAAGACCGAATGGGAGTTCGGCTATCCCACCACCGGCGAGGTGTGGCCGGGCATGCGCGCCAGCGACGCCTTGCAGTCAGACGAACTGGCAGCGATCGAGGCGAAGGTATGCCAGCTCACCGGTGCCGGCCGCCTGTGGGTGGAGCAGACGCCGGAAGGCCAGCACCTCAACCACAACTGCGTGCAGGTAGTGGGTTCCACCGAAGGCGCGGTGAAGCCGCACACCGATTCGCTCAACCTGTGCCGTTACGCCGCGGTGCTCTATCTGCACCCGGACGCACCGGACCGCTGCGGCACCAGCTTCTTCCGCCAGCGCATGGCCAACGGCCAGCTCGGCGGCAACATGGTGATGCCGCCGCACCGCAACCTGGTCGACGCGCTGGGCACCCGCTTCGTGGCACCCACCGCCTTCGTCGAGGACGTGCGCGTGCCCCATCGCTACAACCGGCTGCTGGTCTACAAGGCCAACCTCATCCACAGCGCGTCGGGATACTGGGGCCTGGATGGCC
>DASUJJ010000114.1:0-6201 GCA_036279335.1 Dyella sp. | reverse complement strand
CATGGCCGCCATGCTGGTGCTCGAGGGCCTGATGATCGGCGTGTTCTGCGCCACCGACGCCTTGCTGTTCTACGTGTTCTTCGAGGCGATGCTGATCCCGATGTTCATCCTGATCGGCATCTGGGGTGGCCCGCGGCGCGTCTACGCCACGATCAAGTTCTTCATCTACACGTTCCTCGGCTCGATCTTCATGCTGATCGGCCTGATCTACCTTTACCAGAGGGCCGGCACGTTCGACCTGCACACGCTGGCGGCGCTGCCGCTGACGATGAAGGAGCAGAGCTGGCTGTTCTTCGCCTTCCTGCTGGCGTTCGCGGTGAAGGTGCCGATGGTGCCGGTGCACACCTGGCTGCCGGACGCCCACGTGGAGGCGCCGACCGGCGGTTCGGTGGTGCTGGCCGCGGTGATGCTGAAGATCGGCGGTTACGGCTTCCTGCGCTTCACCCTGCCGATCACGCCCGATGCGGCCGCGCACTTCGCGCCGCTGGTGATCGTGCTCAGCCTGATCGCGGTGGTCTACATCGGCTACGTCGCGCTGGTGCAGGAGGACATGAAGAAGCTGGTGGCCTACTCGTCGGTGGCCCACATGGGCTTCGTGACGCTGGGCATCTTCATCGCCTTCATGCTGGTGCGCGATGCGAACAACCTCGATGCCGCCAAGCTCGGCATGCAAGGCGCGATGGTGCAGATGATTTCGCACGGCTTCGTGTCGGGCGCGATGTTCTCGTGCATCGGCGTGCTGTACGACCGCCTGCACACGCGTCAGATCAAGGACTACGGCGGCGTGATCAACGTCATGCCGTGGTTCGGCTTCTTCTACGTGCTGTTCGCCATGGCCAACTCCGGTCTGCCGGGCACCAGCGGGTTCGTCGGTGAATTCATGGTGGTGCTGGCCAGCTTCTCGGCCAACCCGTGGATCGCGCTGTTTGCCGCGTTCACCCTGATCATCGGCGCGGCGTACACGCTGTGGATGGTCAAGCGGGTGCTGTGGGGCGACATCACCAACCCGCACGTGGCGGAAATGAAGGAGATCAACGGGCGCGAGACGTTCGTGCTGGTCGCCTTCGCCGCCGCCGTGCTGGCACTGGGCATCTGGCCGCAGCCGCTGATCCACCTGATGGACAGCTCGGTATCGCAGCTGGTCCAGCAGCTGGCTGTTCACAAGATCTGATCGGGACCGACCATGCCCTCAATGAATGACATCCTGATCCTGCTGCCGGAGTTCTACCTGGTAGCGGCCGCGTGCCTTCTGCTGCTGCTCGACGCTTTCATGAAGCCCGAGCAGCGCCCGGTGATGCACTGGCTTTCGATTGCCGTGCTGGCGGTGGCGATCTATCTGGTGATCGGCGGCGCCCCGATGGTGCCGGTCAGCGCCTTCCACGGCATGTTCCTGCGCGATGGCGTGGCGACCATTCTCAAGGTGTTCGCGCTGCTGACCACGATTCTCGTGTTCGTCTATTCGCGGCCCTACCTGCGCGACCGCAAGCTGTTCATCGGCGAGTTCTACACGCTGATGATCTTCGCCGTGATCGGCGTGATGCTGCTGGTTTCGGCCGGCAGCCTGGTGACGGTCTATCTCGGCCTCGAGCTGCTGTCGCTGTCGTCCTACGCGCTGGTGGCGCTGAACCGGGATGCGCCGCTGCCGTCCGAGGCGGCGATGAAGTACTTCGTGCTCGGTGCGCTGGCCTCCGGCATGCTGCTGTACGGCATGTCGATGGTGTACGGCGCTTCGGGCATGGGTGGTCAGGCCACGCTGGACCTGGCCCAGCTGCAGCACGTGATGGGTTACACCGCGGCGCCGACACTACTGCTGTTCGGCCTGGTGTTCATGGTGGTGGGGATCGGCTTCAAGCTCGGCGTTGCGCCGTTCCACATGTGGATTCCGGACGTTTACCAGGGCGCGCCCACGCCAATCACCACGTTCATCGCCTCGGCCTCGAAGCTGGCCGCGTTCGGCATGGCCTATCGCCTGCTGGCCGGCGGCATGGCCGACGTGGCGCACCAGTGGCAGCTGATGCTGGGCGTGCTGGCGGTGCTGTCGCTGGCCATCGGCAACCTGGTCGCCATCGTGCAGACCAACCTCAAGCGCATGCTGGCCTATTCGACCATCTCGCACATGGGTTATTTGCTGCTTGGTCTGGCCGCGGCCGGTCCCGAGGGTTATTCGGCGGCGATGTTCTACGCGATCAGCTATGCGTTGATGAGCACGGCCTCGTTCGGCGTGATCCTCGCACTGGCCCGCGCCGGCTTCGAGTGCGAAGAGATCGACGACCTGCGCGGCCTCAACCAGCGATCGCCGTGGCTGGCGTTCCTGATGCTGCTGGTGATGGTGTCGCTGGCCGGCGTGCCGCCGATGTTCGGCTTCTTCGCCAAGCTGCTGGTGCTGCAGGCAGCAATTCACGCCGGGATGATGTGGCTGGCCATCGTCGGCGCCGTGTTCGCGATCATCGGCCTCTATTACTACCTGCGGGTCGTCAAGGTGATGTACTTCGACAAGCCGGCCGAGGGCTCGGAGCTGCGCCTGCAGTCCGATGGCTCGCTGCGCGTGGTGCTGTCGCTGAACGCGCTCGCCTTGCTGGCGCTGGGTCTGTACTGGGGACCGCTGATCGCCTGGTGCCGCAGCGCCTTCGTCGGCTGATCAAGCCGGCTGCAAAATGCGCAGCGGGAAGACTCGTCGCACTGCGGCGAGTTTGGGGCCGTCGCGGGGCGAACGATCCCCCGCTGATGGACGGCCTGCACGAGTGCGGCTCGTTCAGATGAACCGGATGCCGCCGGCCCTTTAACGCTTGGGGCCCTCGGCGCGGAACCGATCTGAAGTTGCGCCATCCCCATCGGGACGCCCAACTCGCGGCGGAGCGGTAAAGCCGCTTGTCCCATCGCGACGCGCTTTGACATTGCTCTCACCGGACCGGTTTTCCCCGTCCGAAAGTGAACACTGCGCGCGCGGATCGCAGTCGCGCCAGCGCAGTGCTTTCTGCGCAATCGAGAGACCAGCCGGGTTACCTGTCGTGCGCCGGTCGTCCGTCCAGGCGATGGGAAATGGGAGTGCAGGCACATCGTCGCGGCATCAAGGGCCGCGCGTGGCTGCCGCTGGCGAGAGGCGCGGGCCACGTCATCCATCCGCATGCCGTAGCTGAACCTGTTTGCCTCCGAATCAGCATGAGTCCATGCGACTTCAGGTCGCACTGTGACTGCACGCTTTGCGCTGGACGATTTTGGCAGCGGCATGTCATCGCTCAGCTACCTCAAGCAGCTGCCGGTGGATTACCTGAAGCTGGACGGGGCGTTCGTTCGCCAGATCACGACCAGCCCCGCCGACGCCGCCATCGTCGAAGCCATGGCGAGAGTGGCCTCGGTCATGGGCATCCGCACGGTGGCCGAGTATGTCGACACCGAAGCCACCCGCACGCTGCTGGAACAGCTGAACATCGACTATGTCCAGGGGTTCTGTGTGCACGTCCCGGAGCCGTTTGCCGATTTGCTGAAACTGCAACGCGAGCTGCAGTGCCAGCGGGATGCGTGCTGACGGCGTCCCCGGCGGGACGGTGAGGGCGCTCGGCCTGGCGCCAAGCCGTGCGGAGCGCGGCTGAGGACTGGCGAGGCACCGGGGCTTGTGGAGATCCAGGTGCCGCCTTCTGTCCGTCTTTGCCTCCCGCCATGGCGGTTTTCCTCAGCTGCCGTCCGTGCCCGTCATCCGGCGACATCGGCATGGAAGGGCTTGCAAGAAATCGGCCACGTCGCTATAGTTCACGGACTCTGTTGCGGGGTGGAGCAGTCTGGCAGCTCGTCGGGCTCATAACCCGAAGGTCGCAGGTTCGAATCCTGCCCCCGCTACCAGATCTTTCTTAGAACAAGAAAGCCTCCTCGTGAGGCTTTTTTGTTGGGCGCAGGGAAGCGTTGCCGGTGGGTCCAGGCGCAGGCCTTGGCTGCAGGCTCGGAAAGACTGAGGGAGCTGGCACATCGGCGTGGTAAGGGAATGGGCCGTTTCGAGCCCATTTTTTGTTTCTGACGACTGGAAAACGATCGGTACCGACATGGATACCCTGGCACTGGCACAACGATTCAGCGAGGTTCTGGCCGATCTGCGGCTGGAATGCCTGGGCGTGGAGTTCACCCCGTCGCAGGGGCAGAGTACGCTTCGCGTTTATCTCGACGTGCTCGACCGGGTGGAAGGGCGTGAGGTAGGCATCGACGACTGCGAGTCGGCCAGCCGCGAGCTGTCGGCGCTGCTCGACGTCGAGGATCCGGTTCCGGGTCACTACGTGCTTGAAGTGTCGTCGCCGGGCATCGATCGTCCGTTGTTCACGGCCGAGCAGTTTGCCCGGGTGATCGGGCAGGAAGTGAAGATCCTGCTCAAGGCGCCGATCGAAGGACGCCGTCGCCTGCGTGGCAAGCTGGTGCAGGTGCAGGGCGAGCAAATCACGCTGGAAGCGGAAGGCAAGACGTTCGAATTTGACCATGCGGAAGTGGACAGCGCCCGCGTGGTGCCGGATTGGGTGGCGCTCGGTTACGTGCCGCAGCCCAAGCTCGGTGGCAAGAAGCCGGCCGCCAAGGCCAAGTAGACATATCCCTAGCGAGCGGGCGCCGACGTTTCGGTGACCCACGGAGTGGTTGCAATGAGCAAAGAACTGTTGCTGGTGGTCGACGCGGTGGCGAACGAGAAGGGCGTTCCGCGCGAAGTGATCTTCGAGGCGATGGAGGCCGCGCTGGCCTCGGCCGCCAAGAAGCGCTACCCGGACGAGGACCCGGACATCCGCGTCGAGATCGACTCGCACTCCGGTGAGTACCAGACCTTCCGTCGCTGGGAAATCATCGCCGACGACGGCGAAATGGAATCACCTTACTTCCAGGTGCGCCTGATGGACGCGCTGGACGAGCGCGAAGACGCGCAGGTCGGCGAGTTCATCGAGCAGCAGGTCGAAAACGCCGAGTTCGGGCGCATCGCCGCGCAGGCCGCCAAGCAGGTGATCGTGCAGCGCGTGCGCGAGGCCGAGCGGCAGCAGGTGGTCGATGCCTTCCGCGACCGCGTGGGCGAGCTGGTGATCGGCATCGTCAAGCGCGTCGAGCGCGGCAACATCTACCTGGACCTGGGCAGCAACGCCGAAGCCTTCATCCCCCGCGACAAGACGATTCCGCGCGAGTCGCACCGCGTGGGCGACCGCGTGCGCGGCTACCTGTACGAAGTGAAGTCCGAAGTGCGCGGGCCGCAGCTGTTCGTGTCGCGCGCCGCGCCGGAATTCATGATGGAGCTGTTCAAGCTCGAGGTGCCGGAAGTGGGCCAGGGGCTGGTCGAGATCAAGGGCTGTGCCCGCGATCCGGGTGATCGCGCCAAGATCGCCGTGCTCGCCCATGACAGCCGCACCGATCCGATCGGTGCCTGCATCGGCATGCGCGGCTCGCGCGTGCAGGCGGTGTCCAACGAGCTCAACGGCGAGCGCGTGGACATCATCCTGTGGCACGAGAACCAGGCCCAGTTCGTCATCAACGCGATGGCGCCGGCCGAGGTGCAGTCGATCATCATGGACGAGGAAAAGCATTCGATGGACATCGCGGTGGCCGAGGACAAGCTGTCCCAGGCGATCGGCCGCGGTGGCCAGAACGTGCGCCTGGCCAGCAAGCTCACCGGCTGGCAGCTCAATGTGATGACGCAGGACCAGGTCACCGCCAAGAGCGAGGCCGAGCAGAAGGCGGCGCTGGCGCTGTTCATGGACAAGCTCGAGGTCGACCAGGAGATCGCAGTCATCCTGGTGCAGGAGGGTTTCTCCAGCATCGAGGAAATCGCCTACGTGCCCAGCGCCGAGCTGCTGGCGGTAGAGGGCTTCGACGAGGACATCGTCGAGGAACTGCGCGCCCGTGCCCGCGATGCGCTGCTTACCGAGGCGCTGGCCGTGGAAGAGGGTATCGACGAGCACCAGCCCTCTGAGGAGCTGCTGGCGATCGAGGGCATGGACGAGGCCACCGCGTATGCGTTGGCGGCCCGTGAAATCAGCACGGTGGACGATCTGGCCGACCTCGCGGTCGACGACCTGATCGATATCGAAGGCATGGATGAAGAGCGCGCTGCCGCGCTGATCATGGCTGCACGTGCGCCGATGATCGCGCGACTGGAGAAAGGCGGCTAACCGCGAGCGGACGCGCCCTGGAAGGGCGCGCCGGGGAGAGCCTCACGGGGCTTTCCACCAGGGATGGAGGTGGACGTGC
>DASUJJ010000113.1:0-9724 GCA_036279335.1 Dyella sp. | reverse complement strand
ACAAGCTCGAAGCGATGAACGTCAGCGACCTGCTGGCCCAGCGCTACCAGCGCCTGCGCGGCTACGGCGCCTACACGCAGGGCTGATCTCGCGGCCATGCGGCTGCTATCGTCGGGCGCGAACGGAATCGCCCCATGCGAGGTTTGCCATGCTTTGTATCGCCCTGGCTGCAGCGCTCACGCTGCTTGCGCCGATCGCCACCTCCGCCGGCACGCCGGCCATCACCACGCCCGAGGCGCTGAGAAGTTACCTGCGTGACACGCCGATCGAGCGTTCGCCGCTGGGAGCGTTGTCAACCGGCGCGCGCAAGCGTTTCCTCGCGCGGCTGGAGTTTGGCCGGAACGGCCTGAAGACGTTCTCCACCGACGACCTGGCCAACGAGCTCACGCCCGCGCAGGCCGAAGCGCTGATGGCCCTGTTCGGTGCGCAGACATACGTCGCCGGCGTAGGCCTGTCGCCAGCGCAGTACGCACGTATCCGGCAAGAGCGCGCCGCCGATGCGGCCCGCCGCGGCTGCGCGATCGACGCCTGCCCGGAGAGCGCGATCGAGCAGCGCTACGACGCGCTGGTTCTCTCCAAACAAAAACACCCCGGCCCCGATGCCGCCCGGCAAGCGGCCATCGCCGCCGACTACGCGCGGCTGTTTGCCGGGGACATGCGGTCATCCTCACTCGAAGGTGCCAGTGCACCCGACCTGCGCCTGCTGGCGCGCGCCGCGCACGTGGCGCTGGACGCTGACCCCGACGGCCGCGCCGCCGATGACCTCGGCCGCGTGCTGGATGCCATGCAGTCGCGCGGCATGGCCGACGATGCGGCTTTCCTGCCGCTGTACGAAGCGCGCGTCACCACGCGCCATTTCGACGCCGCGCGCAGACTCGCGCTGGCCCATCCCGGCATGACCGTGGCTGCGCTGCCCGCGCTGGAAACTGCGCCGACCGCTGCGGGCCAGCCGACCGCACTCACCGTCTCGGCCGACGGCCGGCACATGACGCGCGAGAGCATCGATCTCGACGTGCCGCTGCGCATCGTGGTGGTCGCGGCCTGCCACTTTTCCGAAGACGCCGCCCGCGCCATCGCATCGGATCCGCGGCTCGATGCGCTGTTCAGACAGCACGCGGTGTGGCTGGCTGCGGACGCCACGTCGCCGGCCGATGCCGCGGCGTGGAACCGTGCCTTCCCCACCCAGCCCATCCACATCGCGTGGCGGCAGCGCGAATGGTCGATGCTCGATTCCTGGGCCATGCCGACCTACTACGTGTTTCGTCAGGGTCGCGAGGTGGCCCGCTGGCACGGGTGGCTGGGGCTGGACACCTTGGGTAGCGAACTGGCGAAGGCCGGCGTGTCGTACTGAGCGGCGGCTCTGCGATGATGGGCGCTGGCTCGCCCAAGGAGACCTGTCATGGCCAACGCCCCGTCCTCCCGCCTCGCCGTCCTGATCGACGCCGACAACGCCCGGCCTGCCATCGTCGAAGGGTTGCTGGCCGAGGTCGCCAAGTACGGCACCGCGCACGTCAAGCGCATCTACGGCGACTGGACCAAGCCCGACCTCAATGGCTGGAAGGAGGCGCTGCTGCGCCACTCGATCCAGCCGATCCAGCAGTTCCGCTACACGGTGGGCAAGAACGCCACCGACTCGGCGATGATCATTGACGCGATGGACCTGCTCTACGCCGGTCGCTTCGACGGCTTCTGCATCGTCTCCAGCGACAGCGACTTCACCCGGCTCGCCTCGCGCATCCGCGAATCGGGGCAGACCGTGTACGGCTTCGGCGAGCGCAAGACGCCCGAACCGTTCCGCACCGCCTGCGACAAGTTCATCTACACCGAGGTGCTGGTGAAGGCCACCGAGGCCGAGCCCACCGCCGGCGTGAAGCGGCGCAGCGCCAAGGAGCTGCGCGGAGATAGCCAGCTGATGAACCTGCTGCGCAATGCGATCGAGGCCGCCTCGGACGATTCGGGCTGGGCCGGGCTGGGCGCGATCGGCTCGATCATCAACAACCAGTCGCCCGATTTCGACCCGCGCAACTACGGCTACGCCAAGCTCAGCGGACTGGTGAACGGCATCGGCCTGTTCGACACCGACGAGCGGCAGATCGGCAACGGCAAGCACATCTATGTGCGCGAGCGGGCGAGCGGCAAGTGACGCGATCGCCGTGACCTGCGCGCTGCCCGATCATCTCGCCCGCGCGCTGTCGTCCGCACCGATCGGACCGCTGTGCGTGGCCTTTAGCGGCGGACCGGATTCCTCGGCGCTGCTGCACGCACTGGCCTGCTCGCGGTCGGCACGACCAGGCGGCTTGCGCGCGCTGCACGTCGATCACGGCCTGCATCCGGACAGCCCGCGCTGGGCCGATCATGCGCGGGCGTTCTGCGCCGCACTCGAAGTGCCGTGCAAGGTGTTACCGGTGCAGGTCGACCGCCGCTCCGGCCGCGGCATCGAGGCGGCCGCACGCGAGGCGCGCTATGCCGCACTCGCCGCCGAACTGGCGCCGGGCGAACGCCTGCTCACCGGCCATCACCGCGACGACCAGATCGAGACGGTGCTGCTCAAGCTGCTCCGCGGCGCCGGCCCGGAAGGCCTGGGCGGCATGCGCGAACGTCGTCCGCTGGGCGCGGGCGAGCTGTGGCGGCCGCTGCTGGCGCTGCCGCGCTCGGCGCTGCGCGACTTCGCGCAGGCCCACGGCCTTGCCTGCATCGACGATCCGGCGAATGCCGACCCGCAGCTGCGCCGCAACCTGCTGCGGCACGAGATCCTGCCGCGGCTGGCCGCGCACTGGCCGCACGCGGCCGACGCGATCACCCACAGCGCCGCGCTCTGCCGCGACGCCGCCGACGCGCTGCGCGCCCAGTGGCTGGGCGCGTTCGACACACTGCACGACCCGCGCAGCGGCAGCCTCGACGCCGCCGGCTGGCGCGCGCTGGCGCCGGCGCTGCGCGAACCGCTGCTCGACCACTGGCTGCACGCGCAGCGGCTGCCTGCGCCCGGCCGCGCACAGCGTGCGCAGATCGAGCGGCAGCTCGACGCCGGCGAGGGGCGCGTACCGTGCATCCGCTGGCCCGGCGCCGAACTGCACCTGTGGAAAGGCCGGCTGTGGGCGCTGCCGCCTCCCATGGCGATCGACCCGGCGTGGCAGGCGCCTTGGTCGGGTGACCCGCTCGCCCTGCCCGACGGCGGCACGCTCACGCTGCGCGGCACCCTCGGCCAGCCGCTGACCGTGCGCCTGCGCCGCGGCGGCGAACGCCTGAAACCGGCCGGCGATCGCCACACCCGCGAACTGCGCGACCTGTTCCAGCAGGCCACGCTGCCGCCGTGGCAGCGCGCAGCCTGCCCGATGATCCACGAGGGCGACACGCTCATCGCCGTGGGGGATTGCTGGCTGACCGACCGCGGCGTGGCCCTGCTTGGCGCACCCGGAACGCGACTGCACTGGCGGCCGGGAAGAGGAGCGTGAAGCGAGGAGTGAGGAGTGAGGGGAGAGGAGTGAAAGAAAGCACCAGCGCTGCGCGCAGCGGCGGCTCTCTCGCACTTATCTCTCGCACTCCTCACTCTCACTTCTCGCTCCTGCTCCGATCCGGGAGAAGAGTCCCATCCCACCCAGTGTTCAAGTGCCCTGCGTCGGCTTCTCCATTGCTTCACAGCCCCCGCTGCGTTAGCGTTCCCGGCCATGGCCAAGACCGCTCCCGCCCCCGCCAATCCCGCGCCAGTCGCCGACTTCGAGCACTCGCTCGACGAGCTCGAGCAGCTGGTGGCGAAGATGGAAGGCGGCGAGCTGAGCCTGGACGATTCGCTGGCCTCGTTCGAGCGCGGCATCGGCCTGTACCGCCACTGCCAGCAAGCGCTGGAAAAAGCCGACCTGCGCGTGCGCCTGCTGCTGGACCCCGACGCCCCCGAGAGCGCCGAACCGTTTGAATCCGAACTCTGAGCTGAGCCCCGCGCTGCAGGCGCTGATCGACCGCGCCGACCGCGCGCTGGCCGATGCCCTGCCCGCCGAGCACGCCCCGCCCACCGACCTGCATCGCGCCATGCGCTACGCCGTGCTCGGCGGCGGCAAGCGGCTGCGTCCGCTGCTGGTGCATGCCGCCGGCCGCGCGCTGGGCACCGAGCACGACGCGCTCGACATGCCGGCCTGTGCGGTGGAGCTGATCCACGCCTATTCGCTGGTGCACGACGACCTGCCGGCGATGGACAACGACGACATGCGCCGCGGCCGTCCGACCTGCCACATCGTGTTTGGCGAGGCGATGGCGATCCTCGCCGGCGACGCGCTGCAGGCGCTGGCTTTCGAGCTGCTGGCACAGGCGCCGGTGGATCCGGCTACCGGCATGGCCATGCAGCGCGTGTTGGGCCGCGCCTGCGGCGCCGAGGGCATGGCCGGCGGCCAGGCGCTGGATCTGGCCGGCGTCGGACGCACGCTGTCGCTGGCGGAGTTGGAGCACATGCACGCCTGCAAGACCGGCGCGCTGATCCGGGCCTCGGTGCAACTGGGCGCGATGGTCGCCGGTGCCGACTCGGGCACGCTGGACGCGCTGGACCGCTACGCCCGCGCCGTCGGCCTGGCGTTTCAGGTCCGCGACGACATCCTCGACGTGGAAGGCGAGTCCGCGGTGATCGGCAAGACCGCCGGCAAGGACGCTGCCGCCGACAAGCCCACCTTCCCCTCGATCCTCGGCCTGGACGCCTCGCGCGCCCGGCTGGCCCAGCTCACCGACGAGGCGCTTGCCGCACTCGGCCCGCTGGATGCCCCGCATTCGCCGCTGCGCGAACTGGCACTCTACGCGGCGCACCGCCTGCGCTGAAACTTCCCGCCCGACCCCATGAAAAAAGCAGCCCGAGGGCTGCTTTTTTCTTTGCCAGCGCAGGTTATTTGATCAACCGCAGCGCGAACGGGTAGCGGTAGCGCACGCCTTCGTTGGCCTTGATCGCCGCGATGATGGTGAACACGATCCACACGATTCCCAACGCCCACAGCAGTACGATGCCGATCAGCACGAACACCAGGATCCAGCAGATCGCGCCGGCAATCATCACGGTGATGTTGAAGTTCAGCGCCTCTTTCGCCTGATCGGCGACGAACGGCATGGTGTCCTTCTTCACCAGCCAGATCACCAGCGGCCCAAGGAAGCAGGCCCAGCCGGCGGTCACCAGCCCCAGCAGGGCGGACAGGTGGGCACCCATCGCCCACTGGCGCTCTTCGGAAGACGGCACGACGGAAGCCGGCGCCTCGTCATGCGGCGGCGGCGGGGGAACGATGTCATCGGGTGGAACGCTCATGACCAGACCCTCGGTAGTGGTGACACATCGCCACGACATGGCGATTTGCCGCAGATGCTACCGCGGTCGCAGCCTCTTGCGCAGGGGGCTGATGGCCTATTCGCCGGCCACCGTCATGCGCTCGAGCAGGATCGAGCCGGTGAGGATGTGCGAGCGCGGGTCGACGTCGGTGCCCACCGCCACGATCCCGCGGAACATGTCGCGCATATTGGCGGCAATGGTGATCTCTTCCACCGGATAGGCGATTTTCCCCTGCTCTACCCAGAAGCCCGAGGCGCCGCGCGAGTAGTCGCCGGTGGTGGTGCTCACGCCCTGCCCCATCACCTCTGTGACCAGCAGGCCGGTGCCCAGGCGCTGGAGCATGCCGGCGAAATCACTGCGCTCGCCGTCGGCGCTGCCGGCGTCGACGATGAGGTTGTGGATGCCGCCCGCGTTGGCCGTGGTGGCCAGGCCAAGCTTGCGCGCCGAATAGCTGCCGAGCACATAGCGCGCCAGCACGCCGCCTTCCACCAGGGCGCTGTCGCGGGTGGCCACGCCTTCGGCGTCGAACGCGCCGGAAGCCTGCCCGCCGATCAGCCGCGGACGCTCGGCGATGTTCATCCACGCCGGCATCACCGGCTGGCCCACGTGGTCGAGCAGGAAACTGGCGCGGCGATACAGCGCGCCGCCGCTCACCGCGCCCACCAGATGACCGATCAGCCCGCGCGCCAGCTCCGGCGCGAACAGCACCGGGCATTGCCGCGTCGACAGGCTGCGCGCGCCCAGCCGCATCAGGGTGCGCTCGGCGGCCTTGTTGCCCAGCGCCTTGGCGTCCATGAACCTGGCCGCGTCGCGCACGCTGTCGTACCAGTAATCGCGCTGCATGCCGGCCTCGTCGCCGGCAATCAGCGACAGCGAGATCGAATGCCGCGTGCCGCGCTCGCGCCCCACGAAACCGTGCGAGTTGGCAAACACCGACAGGCTCTCGCCCATCTGCACGCCGGCACCGTCGGAGTTGCTGATGCCCGCATGCGCGCGACCGGCGTCCTCGATGCGCTGGCCCAGCGCGATGGCGCCGGCGGTGTCGATCGCCCACGGATGCCACAGGTCCAGATCAGGGAAATCCGTCGCCATCAGCGCCGCGTCGGCGAGGCCGGCGGCCGGGTCTTCCTCGGTGTAGCGGGCGATGGCACAGGCCTGGTCGATGGTGGCCTGGATCGAATCGGGGTTCAGGTCCGCCGTGCTGGCCGAGCCCTTGCGCTGGCCGAAGTACACGGTGAGTCCGAAGCCGCGGTCGCGCGTGTGCTCCACCGTCTCCACCTCGCCCAGGCGCACGTTCACGCTCAGGCCGGTGTCGATGCTGGCCGCCACCTCGGCCTGGCTGGCGCCGGCGGCGCGAGCGCGGCGGATCACGTCCTCGGCCAGGTTGGCCAGACGGTCCAGCTCGTCACTGCTGCGGTCGGGGTGGAGGGCAATCTCGCTCACGTGGGATTCCTGCAAGGGGGGCGGGTAGAATGGACGATCCTCGCCGTCCGAATTCCCACAGATGGGGTCGCGCGGACCGGATGAAAAGAGCGCGCCAGTCTGGCCGCTGCGGAGAATCCCATGCAACCAGCCGCCGGCATCTACCGCCACTACAAGGGCCAGCGCTACCGCGTGCTCGGCACCGCTCGCCACAGCGAGACGATGGAACCGCTCGTCGTGTATCAGGCGCTGTACGGCGAGCACGGCCTGTGGGTGCGTCCGGCGGCGATGTTCTGCGAGACGGTGGAGCTGGAGGGCGAGCCGATCCCGCGCTTCGCGCTGGAGCAGGCCGACAGCGACGCCACCCTTGCCCCTCCCTCTACCGGAACCCCCTCGTGAGCCCCAGCCGCAGCCGCAACCAGCACGAGCTGGATGAAGCCGAATACGGTCCCAGCCGCACCCAGCAGCGCCGCGACGCGCTGGCCGTGCTGGCCTTCGCCAATCAGCTGGTGGAGATGCAGCCGGCCAAGCTGGCCAAGATCGACCTGCCCGACGACGTGCGCAACGAGATCACCAACGTGCGCCGGATCACCGCGCACATCGCGCGCAAGCGCCAGCTCGGCTTCCTCGCCAAGGTGATGCGCCGCTACGACGATGACGCCTTCGCCGCCGCCCGCGCCGCGCTCGGCGTGAACCGCGAAAAGCTGCGCCAGCAAACCGCCGCCATGCACCGCATGGAGAGCCTGCGCGACCGCCTGATCGCGGAAGACAGTTCCGACGACGCGCTCGCCGAGCTCATCGCCTACCAGCCGAACCTCGACCGCCAGCACCTGCGCTCGTTGATCCGCCAGGCGCGCGTGGAAAAGATCACGCCGAACAAGCCGCCGCGGGCCTATCGCGAGATCTTCCAGCTGCTGAAGGAGCTGGAATCCGAGGTCGACGATGCGCCCGACAACGCCGGGGATGAGCCCGAGCAGGACGCGGCTGACTGACGGCCGCACTGGAGCGGCTCGGCGCGGCCACACCATCCGTGGCTGGGCGGGCCATCCGCCTGCAGCAACGTTTTCTTGCCGCCGTTGTTTCCCCGGCGTCAGCGTCGCCTCTACCGCGATGATCGTGGCGCGCACCGCCCACGCACAGCACTGTCACCCGCAGATGGCGCACGCTGACGCGTGCCGTGACGCGGGGTCAGTGACTCAGAAATCTTCGACGTACATGGCGATGAAAACGCGCAGGCGACCGAAGAAGGCGCTGCCGCGTTTTTTCGCGGCCCGGAGGCGCGTGAATATTCGCGGCCAGAACATCTGGACCAGCAGCAACACCCCCACGACAAACTGCATCTCGAACACGGCCAGCGCCACGTCGATCCCCACGGAATCGACGTAGGCCGCCAACGGCAGCAGCGACGGGTTGATGCTGAGCCAGAGCACCACGAGCAGGGTGAGCACGCGCAGCGTCCTGCCGCGTACGTCTATTCGGCGCCATTCCTCGCTAAGGTTTTTCCAGGAAAACCACTGCGGGTCGATGGGAAACATGTTCACTCCTTGAACCAATCGCGTGGGCGCCTGGCCCGCGCGACACGCCGCTCAAGACGCCGTGCCGCCCACCGTCATGCTGTCGATGCGCAGGGTCGGCTGACCCACGCCCACCGGCACGCTCTGGCCGTCCTTGCCGCACACGCCCACGCCCTCGTCCAGCGCCATGTCGTTGCCGATCATCGAGACGCGGTTGAGCACCTCGGGGCCGGAGCCGATCAGCGTGGCGCCCTTCACCGGGGCGGTGATCCGGCCGTCTTCGATCAGGTAGGCCTCGCTGGCGGAGAAGGTGAACTTGCCATTGGTGATGTCGACCTGGCCGCCGCCGAAGTTGGGCGCGTACAGGCCCTTCTTCACCGAGCGGATGATCTCGGCCGGGTCCATGCTGCCGCCGCGCATGTAGGTGTTGGTCATCCGCGGCATCGGCAGCTGGGTGAACGACTCGCGGCGGCCGTTGCCGGTGGGCTTCATGCCCATCAGGCGGGCGTTGAGCTTGTCCTGCATGTAGCCGACCAGGATGCCGTCCTCGATCAGCGTGGTGCATTGGGTGGGCGTGCCCTCGTCGTCGATGCTGAGCGAGCCGCGGCGGCCCTCCAGCGTGCCGTCGTCGACCACGGTGACGCCCTTGGCGGCCACGCGCTGGCCAATGCGGCCGGCGAAGGCGGAGCTGCCCTTGCGGTTGAAGTCGCCCTCCAGGCCGTGGCCGATCGCCTCGTGCAGCAGCACGCCGGGCCAGCCCGGGCCGAGCACCACGGTCATCTGGCCGGCCGGCGCGTCGACGGAATCCAGATTGACCAGCGCCTGGCGCACCGCCTCGTCGGCAAAGCCCAGCGCGCGGCCGTTGGCGATCAGTTCGCCGTAGCTGTAGCGCCCGCCGCCGCCCGCGTAGCCCTGCTCACGGCGGCCGTTGGCCTCGGCGATCACCTGCACGTTGATGCGCACCAGCGGGCGCACGTCGGCGGCCAAAGTGCCGTCGGAGGCGGCGATCAGGATGGTATCCAGCGTGGCGGCGAGACTGACGATGACCTGGGTGATGCGCGGGTCGCGCGAGCGCGCGTAGGCGTCCACTTCGCGCAGCAGGGCGATCTTGTCGGGATTGGGCAGGCTCTCGACCGGGTCGATCGCCGGATACAGCGAACGCGTATTGCCCAGCGCCAGCGGCCGGCCCGCGCCGCGGCCGTCCTGCGCGATGGCGCGCGCGGCCTTCGAGGCTTCCAGCAATTGCGGCAGCACGATCTCGTCGGAATAGGCGAAGCCGGTCTTCTCGCCCGAGATCGCGCGCACGCCCACACCTTGTTCGATGGAGTGGCTGCCGTCCTTGACGATGCCCTCTTCCAGCGTCCACGACTCGCTGCGCGAATGCTGGAAATACAGGTCCGCGGCGTCGATCGAGGGCGCCATCAGCTGGCTGAATACGCGATCCAGGTCGCCGGTGGCCAGGCCGCCGGGCGTCAGCAGGCGCTGCTGGACTTGT
>DASUJJ010000112.1:0-2522 GCA_036279335.1 Dyella sp. | reverse complement strand
GTCGCGGTGAAGGTGCTCAACGACGAGTTCCGCCGCCACCCCGATTCGCTGATCGCGCTGCAGCGCGAGTCGCGCCGCTCGCAGTCGCTGGCGCACGACAACATCGTGCGCGTCTACGACTTCGACAAGGACGGCACCATCGTCTTCATGACGATGGAGTACGTGGACGGCTCCGACCTGAAGGCGCTGATCCGCGAGAAGGCCTACAACGGCATGCCGCTGGCCAAGGCGCGGCCGCTGATCGAGGGCATGGCCTGGGCGCTCAAGCGCGCGCACGCCTCGGGCGTGGTGCATTCGGATTTCAAGCCCGGCAACGTCATGGTCACCCGCGACGGCGTGCCCAAGGTGTTCGACTTCGGCATCGCCCGCGCCGGCAAGCACATGGGCGACCAAGTCGGCGAGCAGACCGTGTTCGACGCCGGCACGCTGGGCGCGCTCACCCCGGCCTACGCCAGCCTGGAGATGATCCAGGGCAAGGAGCCCACGCCCAGCGACGACATCTACGCGCTGGGCTGCGTGGCGTTCGAGCTGCTCACCGGCAAGCATCCGTTCGACAAGGTCAGCGCCGAAGTGGCGATGAAGGAGGGGCGCAAGCCGCCGCCGGTGCCCGGCCTGACCAAGCGGCAATACCAGACGCTGTGCGACGCGGTCGCCTTCACCAGCGACAAGCGCTTGAAGAGCGCCGCCGACCTGGTCGAAGGCTTGCGCGACGTGAGCCTGCGCGAGCGCGTCGGCCCGTACATGGTGTTCGGCTCGATCGGCCTGGTGATCGTGGTGGCCGGCGGCTGGGGCTTGCGCCACTACCTGCACCAGCGCGACGTGAACGAGGTGATCGCGCGCTTCCAGCTGTCCGATCCGCAGCACTACACCAACGAAGACCAGGCTGTCAGCGCGCTGGGCACGCTCGGCGACGACGAGCGCACGCGGCTGGTGGTCGACCAGGGCGAGCTGATCGAGTCGTTCCTGCTCGACCGCATCGACCGCTACTGGAATCCCGCCCGCCAACGCTACGACTACGCCCGGGCGCAGCACGTGTTCCAGCTGCGCGACCAGCTCAAGCTGTATTCGCCCAAGCTCGACCTCAAGCGCAGCGCGATCGAGCAGGAGCGCAACGAGCTGCTCAATCAGCTCGACACGCGCCTGGCCCAACGCATCGAGGCCGGCGCGATCTTCGCCGACCAGCCGGACAACGTGGTGGCGATACTCGCCACCATCCGCGCGATCGACCCCACCAGCAGTCTGCTGAAGAACGCCGAGCTTGAGCTCAAGTACGCCGCCGCCATCGGCGAGTCGCTGGCCGCCCACGACATCGCACAGGCGAGCGCCCGGTTGAAGCAGGCGTTGGCGCTGTTCCCCGACTCCAGCCGCCTCAAGCAGCGTGCGGCGCAGGTGGCCGCGGCCAGCGAGAGCGCAGCGGCGAGCAGCTCGGCAGTGGCCTCGGCGGCAGGGCAGAGCGTGCCGCAGGCGCATCAGGCCATGCAGGCTCTGACCGCACGGCCCACGCTGGACGCCGAGTGGCAGGCCGGCGTGGCCCGCGCCATGGCCACGCTGGCCGGTGATCCCGGCGCGCAGACCCGGCAGCAGGTGTCCGCACTGGCTGCCGCCATCGCGGCGCAGGTCGCCACGCAGAACGATCCGCTGCAGCTGCCGCAGGCGCAGCAGGCGGTAGCGCTGGGCTTGAAGTACGCGCCCGACTCCGCGCCGCTGCTGGCCCAGCGCGATCGCCTGGAACGCCTGCAGAAGGCCGTCCAGGCTCGGCTGGATCAGGAGAGTGCGGCGGCCGAAGTCGCCGCCCGTATCGAATCGATGAAGCGCGCTGCCGCCGCCAACGACGTGGCCAAGGCGCAGGAGGCGCTGGCGCGCATCCGCACGCTGCAACCGGACAATACCTTCGTCAAGCAGGAAGGCCCCAAACTGCTGGCTGACGCCTACCTCGGCCAGGCGTTTGCCGCGGTGCAAAGGGGGCGCTACGCGTCCGCGTCGGACGCGCTGGCGCGGGCGATCAAGGCGCTGGGCAACCGCGATGACCTGCGCCAGGCGAAGGCGCGCTACGACATGCTGGCGGACATCATGAAGGCGCGCACGCAGGGTGCTTCGGCTGCCGACCTGGCGCGCATGCGCCAGCAGCTGGCGAGCGTACGCAAGGACGATCCGGACGCACTTGCCCAGCTCGAGTCGGCGATCAAACTGCGCGGGCAGCTGCCGCAGGGCAGCCTTGCCGCGCTGCTCGACAGCCTCAAGCCGAGTGAAGCGACCACCACCGCCGCGCCTGGTGCACCGGCAGCCGCGCCGGCAGCGCCGGTGGCACCGACCGCCGCGGGCGCGCCGGCGCCGGGCAACGGCAAGCCGTCTGCCGCCCGCCCGGCAGCAGGGGCCGAAAAGGAGCCGACGTCGACCACCGGCCAGACAGCCGCCGCGGCCGGTGCAGCGGAGTCTGGCGCGGGCGGCGCCGACCCCTGCGGTGATCCGGCGCTGGTCGGCAAGGGGCGCATTTGCGCCGATCAGGTGGCCGGCAAGCGCGG
>DASUJJ010000111.1:0-13918 GCA_036279335.1 Dyella sp. | reverse complement strand
GGGTACGACGCGCTGGCCGCGGCGCCGGCGCTGGCCAGCTTCCGCCCGCTGCCGCACCGCTTGCAGCCGCTGGGCAGGCACGACGGGCTGGACTGGATCAACGACTCCATCGCCACCACGCCGCCCGCAGTGGTCGCGGCGCTGGAGAGCCTGCCCGGTCGCGAGGTGACCGTGCTGGTGGGCGGCTACGACCGCGGCGTGGATTGGGCGCCGTTCGTCGACTACGTGCTGGCGCATCCGCCGCGGGCGATCGTGTGCATGGGCGCGAACGGGCCGCGCATCGAGGTGGCGCTGCGCGCGGGCGCTGTGGCTTGCCCGGTGCTGCGCGTGGCCGACCTTGCCATGGCGGTGGACGAGGCGCGTGCGCGTACGCCCGCCGGCGGCGTGGTTCTGATGTCGCCCGGAGCGCCCAGCTTCGACCAGTTCAAGGATTACGCCGAACGGGGCCGCCGCTTCGCCACGCTGGCCGGCTTCACCGCCGACGCCACCGGCATCGATGGTCTCGGCATCCGCTGACGCGTCAGTCGCCTGCCCGCTTTGCGGAGCGGCAACTGGCGATCCGTGGCGCGAGACCACCGGCGTCTACCGGCACTGTTCGCAGTGCGACCTGGTCAGCCGCGATCCAGCCACCTGGCTTGATGCCCAGGCCGAGCGCGCGTACTACGGCACGCACGACAACCGCATCGACGATCCGGGCTACCGGCGCTTTCTCGCCCAGCTCGCCGAGCCGCTGATGGAACGCCTGTCGCCTGGCGCGCGGGGCCTGGACTACGGCTGCGGTGCCGCGCCGGCGCTGGCGGCGATGCTGACCGACGCAGGCTTCCCGACCGTCGGCTACGACCCGTTCTTCGCGCCGGATGTCGCTTTGTTCGACACGCGCTACGACTTCGTCAGCTGCACCGAAGTGCTCGAGCACCTGCACGCCCCGGCACGCGATCTGGTCCGCATCGACACGGCGCTGCGCTCCGGCGGCTGGCTCGGCCTGATGACCGAGCTGCGCCCGCCGCTGGCCGACTTCTCCCGCTGGCACTACCACCGCGATCCGACCCACGTGGGCTTCCACTCGGAGGCTTCGCTGCGCTGGATCGCCGCGCGCTTTGGCTGGCGAGTGGTCGCGATCGGTCGCCGGGTCAGCCTGCTGCGCAAGGGCGGGTGAGCGCGCCCAATCACTCGCGCGGCGGCGCGTCGCGTACGCAGTTGCGGCCGGCGCGCTTGGCGGCGTACAGGGCGTCGTCCGCGGCGCGCAGCAGGGCTTCGGCATCCTCGTCGCCGCCGAGCCGGTAGCTCGCCACGCCGGCGCTGATGGTGACGTTGCTGGGCGGTTCGCCGTCGCCCGCCACGTTGCGTCGCGCCACCTCGCGGCGGAATCGTTCGGCCAGCGCATGGGCGTCGGCCAGGCTGGCGAGCGGCCACAGGCAGGCGAATTCCTCGCCGCCGTAGCGCGCCACCACCGCGTCGGCGGGCGCCGCATGGGCAAGGGCATCGGCGACGGCGCGCAGCGCGCGGTCGCCGGCAATGTGGCCATGGCGGTCGTTGAAGGCCTTGAAATCGTCCACGTCGATGAACACCAGCGCCATGGCCAGCATGCGTCCCCGGCGCAGGCCGTCCGGCTGCAGGCACTCCATCAGCCAGCGTCGGTTGAACACGCCGGTGAGGCCATCGTGGCGGGACAACTCCAGCAGCTGGCGATTGGCCACGTTGAGCGCGTCGGTGCGCGCGTCGATGCGCTGCTCGAGCAGGCGCTGGCGGCGGGCCATGGCGTGGGTGCGCCAGCGCAGCAGCAGGTAGACCAGCCCCAGCGCCGCGAGCAGGTAAAGGGCCTTCGCCCAGGGCCGCTGCCATGCGGTCGGCTGCACCTCGATGGGCAGGTGCAGCGGTGTGCTCGGGTTGCCGGCGTAGTCGCGCGCCTCGATGTGCAGCACGTAGTCGCCGTGTGGCAGGGCGCCGATCTCGCGGCTGTTGTCGGCGGTCCACGGGCCGGGAGCCTCGCCGAAGCCTTCCAGCCAGGTGCGGAAGCGCGACTCGCCTTCGTGCTGCCACGACAGCAGCGCGAAGCCGACCCGCAGCTCGTGCGGACCGGGCGGGATCACCACGCGCTCCCCCGCCACGTCGCGGCCATCGAGCTGCACACGGGTGAGGGTGAGCGTCTTGGGGTCGTGGTCCGGCGGTTGTGGCGCCGGGTCGTGCACCATCAGGCCGCCCAGCGTGCCGGTCCAGAAGCGGTCGTGGGCGTCGATGAACTGGGCGTTGGGGTTGCACTCGTTGTTGAGCAGGCCGTCGCGGATGGTGGCCACGCGCGCGTCGTAGCCGGCCGTGGTTGGCGTGAGCACCTGCACCCCCGAGTCGCTGCACAGGTACAGCCGTCCGCGGCTGTCGGCCAGCGCGCCGTCGACGGTGAGGTCGGGCGGCGGCGGCAGGTCGTCGGGCAGGCGGCGCGGATGCGCCGGGTCGCTGACGTCGACCCGCAGGGCGCCGTGGCCGCGGCTGCCCAGCCAGAGGATTGGCCGACCCCGGCCGTCCGGGATCAGGCTGATGCCGATCAGGGCGGTATCCGGCAGGCCGATGCCGGCACCGAGCAGCTGCCATTGGCGGCCGTCGAAGCGGGCCAGCCCGCGGTCGGTGGTCGCCCACAGCCAGTGGTCGCCGTAGCGGGTGGACTGCGCCAGCAGCTGGGACACCGACCAGCGCGGGCTGCCGTCCGGTGCGGCATAGGCGGTCCAGCGGTCCGCGCGGCGCCGGTAGATCCCGGACAGGTCGGTGGCGAACCATTGCTCGACGCTGCCGTCGACGCGCCGGCTCAGCATCGCGTTTAGGCGCTGGCCGGGGGTATGCGGCCAGGGCACCGCGACCGCCTCGATCGGTCCCGCGTCGCGCGCCCGTGCGAGCTGGCCCAGCCCCGAGCCGATCCACACCGCACTGTCGCCGCCGGCGTCCTCGGCCCGCACCACCAGGCTGACGTCGGCCGCCACCGCGTCGTGGCCGCTGCGGCCGGTCAGTCGCCAGCGGCCGTCCTGGTACACGCCCAGCCCGTCGCCGTCGGAGCCGACCCACAGGCGCTCGCTGCCGCGTGCGTCGCGGTCCACCAGCACGGCGAGCACGCCGGTCTGGTGCGCCCCCAGCAGCGATACCGCCTTCCACGCACCGCCATTGACCACCGCGCGGGCGATGCCGTCCTCGGTGGCCGCCCACAGCACGTGGCTGCCGTTCGGGCTGCGCCACACGCTGACGCCGCGCACCGCGTCCGAGGGCAATCCGTAGCGACGGTCGAACACCTGCACGTGGTCGCGGTAGATGCGCAGCAGGCCGTTGCGCGAGGCGCCCCACACCGTCTCGCCGCCTTCGGGCGTGGGCGTGGGGGCGAGGTTGTAGACGATGTCGCTGGGCAGCTCGCCGGCGGCCGCGCTCCAGTGGCGCAGGCCGCGCGCGTCCAGCCGCCACAGGCCGGCGTTGAACACCGAGATCCACAGCGCCTCGCCCGCACCGCTGCCGGTGGCCAGCAGGTAGGCCAGCCCGTGCGCGGGATCGAAGCCCGGCGCCGCGAAACGCTGCCAGCGCCCCTCGCCTTCGCGATACCAGAGCCCATCGACCACCGAGCCGGCCCACAGGCGCGGCTGGCCACCCAGGCCGTGCGTCTGCGCCAGCGTGAGCAGGCCCTGGCGCGGCAGCTGGGCGTTGCCGGGGTCGGCGTGCCAACGGCCGCCCTCGCGGTAGAACAGTCCCGCGTCCGGGCTCACCGCCCACAGCCGCGTGGCGTCGCCGTCGCGGGTCTGCACCAGCCGGCGCACGTCGCGCGTGGGCAGGCCGTCGGCCGCGTCCTCCAGGTGCCAGCGCGCGCCGTCGCGGCGCGCCAGGCCGAAGCTGCTGCCGCAGGCCCACAGCGTGCCGTCGGCATCGACGAACAGCTGGCGGATGTAGCCACCCAGCGCGGGGTCTTCCAGCGGCTGCCAGCGCCGGCCGTCGTACCAGGCCAGCCCGTGCGGCGTGCCGGCCCAGGCCATGCCGCGGGCGTCGGTGCGCACGGTGACCGCCACCGGATCGGGCAGGCCGTCGCGGGTGGTGAAGGTGGTGAAGGTCGGCGCGCCCAGCTCGGCCAGGTCCAGTGCCGGTGCGGGGGCGGATGCGGCGGATGCGGCGTGCGCGTGGCAGGGGCGGGTAGCGGCCAGCCACAGCATGGCCGCGGCCAACACCCATCCGGCCCCCCGTGCCCGTGGCTGCCCCATGCCCTTCATTCCCCTGCGCCCGACGACGCGCACGATGCCTGCCGCGACCCTGCGCCGGCAAGCGCGCGGCGCAGGGTACATCCCGGAGGCGCGAAGGGCCGCCTCGCGGGACGGCCCTTCGCGTGGGCGGGCGACAGGCGCGCGCGGCCTACCAGATCTTCACCCGCTGCGCCGGATCGAGGTACATCGTCTGGCCCGGCTTCACGTCGAACGCCTGGTACCAGTCGTCGATGTTGCGCACGGTCTCGGCGCGGAACTGCGCCGGGGCGTGCACGTCGGTGGCGGCGCGCTGGCGGGCGGCGGCGTCGCGGATCTTCGAGCGCCAGGTCTGGCCGAAGGCGATGAAGAATCGCTGGTCGCCGGTGAGGCCGTCGATCACCGGCGCGGGCTTGCCGCCCAGCGAGGCGTGGTAGGCGGCCAGTGCGGCGGTGAGGCCGGAGACGTCGGCGATGTTCTCGCCCAGCGTCTGCTGGCCGTTCACGTGCAGGCCCGGCAGCACTTCGTAGGCGTCGTACTGCTTGGCCAGCTGCTGGCTGGCGGCCTCGAAGTGCTTGAGGTCGTCGGCGGTCCACCAGTTCTGCATCTTGCCCTGCGCGTCGAAGTCGGCGCCGGTGTTGTCGAAGCTGTGGCTGATCTCGTGGCCGATCACCGCGCCGATCGAACCGTAGTTGGCGGCCGGGTCGGCCTTCGGGTCGAAGAACGGCGCCTCGAGGATCGCCGCCGGGAAGTTCAGTGCGTTCTGCAGCGGCAGGTTCACCGCGTTCACCGTCTGCGGCGTCATCCACCACTCGCCGCGATCCACCGGCTGGCCGATCTTGGCCTTCTGGTGGGCGTACTCGGCTGCTTCGGCGCGCAGATGGTTGCCCAGCGCGTCGTCCGGCTTGATCTCCAGCGAGCTGTAGTCGCGCCAGGTGTCGGGGTAGCCCACGCTCACGCGCAGCGTCTTGATTTTTTCCTTGGCCTTGGTGGCCGGGGTCATCCACGCCAGCGTGTCGATGCCCTGGTCGAAGGCGTGCACGATGTTGCCCACCATCGTTTCCACCTCGGCCTTGGACGAGGCGGGGAAGTAGCGCTTGACGTAGATCTGGCCCACGGCATCACCGAGATCGGCGCTGGTGGCGTCGATCGCGTCCTTGCTGCGCGCGCGCTGCTGCGGCACGCCCTGCAGGGTGCGCGCGTGGAAGTCGAACGCGAGGTCGGCGTAGCCCTTGGGCAGCAGGGTGGCGTAGCGGTCCAGCGCGTGGAAGCGCAGCAGGGTCTTCCACGCATCCAGCGGTTCGCTGCCGACCAGCTTGGCGAGCCCGGTGGTGGCCTCGGGCTGCCATACGTCGACGGTCTTGAGATTGCCGAGACCGGCGGCCTGGAAGTAGGCGCTCCAGTCCAGCCCCGGGGCCTTCTTCGCGAAGTCCGCCATCGACCACAGGTTGTTTGCCTTGTGCACGTCCTGGCTGTCGATCAGGCTGGTCTGCGCCTGCGCGATCTTCGTCTCCAGCGCCAGCACGGTATCGGCCTCGGCTTCCGCGTTGGTGTCGCCGGCCTGCTTGAGCAGGGCGGCCACGTAGGTGCGGTACTTGGCGCGGGTGTCCTTCATCGCCGCGTCGTCGGACAGGTAGTAGTCGCGGCTGGGCATGCTCACGCCGCCCTGCAGCAGGTAGGCGATGTTCTGCGACGGATCGGTCAGGCCCTGCGTGACGAACAGGCCGAACAGGTGGTCGGTGTGGAAGTTGGTGGCGTTGATCGGATCGACGTCGGCGCGCAGTTCGCTGCCGAGCACCTTGGCCAGGTCATCGCGCGAGGCGATGCCCTCGATCGCGCCCAGCTGCGGCTGCAGCGGCGCGAGCCCGGCCTTCTCGATCGCGTCGGTGTTCATGTAGGCGGCGTAGTAGTCGGCGATCTTGCGCTCGGGCGAATTCGCCGCCGGGTTGCCCTGGCCGGCCTGCTCGATCAGCTCGGCAGTGCGCTTCTGCGCCTTCTCGTACAGCGCCAGGAAGGCGCCGGTGCTGGAGCGGTCGGCGGGAATCGTGGTGTTCTTCAGCCAGGTGCCGTTGGTGTACTGGAAGAAGCCGTCGCCGGCCGGCCTGGAGGTGTCCATGCCGGCCAGGTCCACGCCCGACGGCGTGGCCGCGCTGGCCACATCCGGCGCGGCAGCCGTGCTGGCAGCGGCCGGCGTCTTGTCGTTGGGGGCATCGGAATGGCCGCAGGCGGCGAGGGCGGTGCAGACGGCGGCGGCAAGCATCCAGCGGGCAGAGATCATCGGTGGCTCCGGGGTGGGAAAGTTCTCCACCTTAGCGCCGCCGGGGCCTGCGCGCAGCATGACCGACGGCGGGGTCAGCGCTCCAGCCGGTAGTTGAAGCTGGCGCGGCTGAAGTCGGTCGCGTTCTGCGCCTCGAAACTCCAGCGTTTGCTGATCCGGTAGCGCAAGGTGATGACCTGGCCCGGATCGAACAGGCCCACGCCATAGCTGAGGTACAGCCGCGGCGAGAGGTACTTGCCCACGGTGAAGGCGGAAGCGCCGTTCAGCGCGTCGCTGCTCGACACGCCGATGTCGTCCACGCCCAGCTGCGAGCCGATGCGCTTGGCCAGCAGGTCGCCGCCGGCCGAGCCCAGCGCCTGCGCGGCGGAATTCACCAGCGAGCCTTCACCGCCCTTGACCTCGGACAGCGGCTTGCCGGTGATCAGGTAGGACAGCGCGTCGGACTGCTCCATCACCGGCTGCGAGAACACGGTGAGCACCGGGCGCTGCGCGGTGCCGGCGATGTACAGGCCAACCTTCTGGCCATCGTCCACCGTGGCGTTGGGGTTGAGCTTGCGCACCGCGCGGATGTTCAGGCGCGGGTTGTCGATCGGCGTGCGGGCGAACAGCAGCTGGCCCTGCTCGATGCTGAGGTTCTGGCCGTAGGCGCGGTAGGTGCCAGTCACATCGACCTGGCCCTGGCCGGTGGTGGCCCGGCCGGGACGCTCGCGCACCACCAGCTGGCCGCTCAGCTGGCCGTCCAGGCCCAGGCCGACCACGTGGGTGCGAGATCCCAGGTTCACCGTCACGGTGGCGCTGATCGGCAGCGCCTGCGCGCTGGCCTGCGGCGACTTTGCATCCACCACCACGATGTCGGGCGAGGCGTGGGTGGCACCGGCCCCGGGGAGGCGCTCCAGATAGAGGTCGGCGCGGTCCAGCGTCACGCGGCCGGTGACGTCAATGCCCTGCGCGCTCCGCGTGACGACCAGGTCGGGCGACAGCACCACGTTCGCGGCGGGAATATCCGCCGCGGTGAAACGGTCGCCCTTGAGCGTGATGGCGGCGGTGCTGCCGGCACCCAGCCCGACGGTGCCGCCGATCGCCAGCGTGCCCTCACCGGAGTGCACCTGGCCGTCGACGCGCAGGGTGCGGCCGTCGCTCGTTGCCAGGGTGACGCTGCCGTCGCTGAGCTTGAGACCGGCGGCAGGCACTTCGGCGGCGAAGCCGGTGATGCCGGCGTTGCCGCTCAGTGCGGGATGATCGAGCGTGCCGCCGATGCCGACATGGCCGGCCAGTGCGCCCTTCACGTTGGCCAGCTCGCTGGTGAACAGTTCGATCAGGGCGAGCTGGTCCAGGCGCACATCCAGCGTGCCGTCGAGCGTCTGCGCCGCGCCACGAAGGCTCACCTGGCCGTCCAGACGGCCATGCTGGTCGAGCTCGGCATGGACGGTAGCGTGCTGTTCGCCGGGCGCCAGGTCGGCGCGGAGTTCGAGCTGTCGATAGGCCAGCAGCGGCTGGTCGGCGCGGTCGGCATAGGTGACCGTGCCCGCGTCGGAGCGGAGGGTGGCGTCGCCACTGAGCGCGCCAGCGGCGCTTCGGCGCAGCTTGCCATCGCCTTCGATGAGGCCGTTGGCGTGCAGCGGCAGGTCGGCCATGCCGGCGGCGTTGAGAATGAGCGCAAGCGGCAGCGCACGCAGCCGGTAGCTGGCGTCGATGGCGCCGGCCTTGTCGCGGCGGCCGGACACACACAGCAGCGGATCGCCCGCGGTGAGGCACAGCTCGCCCACGCTCGCCGCGCCATCGCGATAGGTCAGGGTCGTGGGTTGCTGCAGTTGCCAGCGCGGCAGCCCTTGTGGGGCGAGGTCGAGCCGGCCCAGCGTGCCGCGCCAGGCGCCGTTTTTCAGCGAGCCGTCGAGGGCGAGGTTCATCGACAGCTGTTTGCCGTCGGCCTGCAGGGTGAGGCGATGCGCCGCCTGGCTGCCCTCGGCCAGCAGCTGCAGGTGGGCGAAGGCGAGCGCGCCGGCGGTGAGGCCGCGGCCGTCCACGTCCAGCTTGCCGCTCGGTGCGCTGATGTCCGGTACGCCCACGATCAGCTTCAGCGCGTCGAGCTTGTGCTGCTGCCAGCTCAGGTGCTGGCCCTGCACGGTGCCGTTGAGGCCGAGGTGGGGCAGCTGGCCGCGGACGCTCAGATGGCCGTCCAGACGTCCGCCGGCATCGGGCAGCCAGTCGGCCAGCGTGGCGATGGCCAGGGTCAGCTCGGCGTGGTTGCTGGTGCCGGGCTGAGCGACGAGACGCACCGTGCTGCCGCCGGAAGCCAGGTCGAGGGTGCCGTCGAGCACCCGCGTCGGCGACAGATGCAGTCGGCCGCTGCCGCGCACGGGGCGCTGGCGCAGCGTGCCGCCGAGCTGGCGCAGGTCGAGCGCGGCATCCAGACCCTGCGGCTGCCGCGAGCCGGTGGTGGCGAGATCCAGATCGAGTGCGCCGTTCCAGCCGGCGAACAGCTGGCCGGGATCGAAGTGTTCGGCGGTCGCTTCGAGATCCCAGGCGAGCGCCGGCTGCAGGGTGAGCGTGCCGGTGGCGGCGAGATGGCCTTTGGCCTGGGCCAGGCGCAGCGTGTGCAGGGCGATCTGCTGCGGCGTGCCGTCCAGGTCCAGCGCCAGCTGCGTGGGCTGCCCGGGTGGACCCAGCGTGAGATCCCCCGTCACGTGGTACTGCGCCGCGCTGCCGGTGATGGCGAGCTGGCCGTGGCTGGCGAGCGGCTGGCCGGTCAAGGCCGCCGGCACGGTGAGGTCTTTCCAGCGCACCGCCAGCTCGGCGTTGACCGGCGCGGTGGACAGGTGGACGAGACCGCTGGCGTCGAGCTGGCCCGGCATCTGCGGCGAGGTCAATGTCAGCTGCTGCAGCTGCAGGTCCTTGAAGCCGTCGCTGAACTGCGCGCGCAGCGGCACGAGCTGCACGGTGTAGTCGTTGAGGTCGATGCGCCCCTCGACGCGCGCACTGTCACGGTCGCCGCTGGCTTGCAGCGAGGCGGCCACGGCAGTGATCGAACCGGTGCCGAGCAGCGGCGTGGGGTCGAAACGCGGCGCGACCAGCGTGGCGCTCCACGGGTAGTTGCCGCGTGGCTGCAGCGACAGCGTCAGCGTGGCTGCGGCGGGCTGGGTGAAGGCCAGCGTGAGATGCGCCTGCTGACCGTCGCTGCGCGCCTGCAGCGAGCCGGCGTAGCGGGTTTGGCCGATGGTCCAGTCGAAGCGCCCCTCGCTGTGCCCGCGGTAGTCGCCGTCGCCGAGCGTGAGTTCGCCCGCCAGCTGCACGCGGCCGTCCGGGCCGCGCAGGTCGAGCTGGCGCAGCTGCAGGCCGTCGGCAGTCCATGCGCCGGCCAGATCCAGCCGGTTGGAGGCGAATACCGGATGCTGCGTTCCATCCCGATCGGTCTGCACGATGCGCACGCGGCCGACGCGGGCCTGGTCGATCACGATGTCCAGCGGCGGTTGCAGCCGGAACGGCGATGCGCTGGTCGCGGGCGGCGCCGGTGGCGCGAGCACCACGTCGACGCCATCGGCCTCGAGGTCGAGCACGTGCAGGCGCCTGGCCAGCAGCGGCCACACCGCCAGGTCGACGCGCGCCTGCGCCATGCGCACGTCGAGGCCGCGCTCGTTGCGGTAGTGCAGATCGCGCAGCGTCAGCGGGCCGGCCAGCCGACCCTCGGCCGAGCCCACCTGCAGCGCGCCGCCGGTGGCGCTCACCGCGCGCCCCAGCGCGAAGCGCAGGCCGGCGTTCGTCCCCAGCAGCCAGCCGGCGGCGATGCCGACCAGCACCAGCAAGGCGAGCAGGCCCAGCGCGGTGGCGCGCAGCCAGCGGCGGCGCGGGCGTAGAGGTCGGGTGGTGGCGTCGGTCACGCGCGCCTCCTCACAGGTCCGGCCCGATCACGACGTGCAGCTCGATGCCGTGCCGATCGGGGTTGTGCACCGGGGTGCCGAGGTCGAGGCGGATCATGCCCACCGGCGACAGCCAGCGCACGCCGAGGCCCGCGCCGATCCGCGGTCGGTAGTCGGTGCCGTTGAAGGCGTTGCCGGCGTCGACGAAGGCAGCCATGCCCCAGTTCCTGGTGAAGTAGTGTTCGACCTCGGCGCTGGCCACCAGCAGGTTGCGCCCGCCGATCACGCGGCCGGCGTCGTTCTTCGGGCCGATCGACTGGAAGCCGTACCCGCGCACCGAGCGGTCGCCGCCGGCGAAGAAGCGCAGCTGCGGCGGCAGCGCGTGGAAGTCGCCGGTGGAGGTGATGCCCGCGCCACCGCGCAGGATCAGCCGGTTGCGGCCCTTGAACGCGCGGATCCACTTTGCATCGACGGTGAGCTGGGTGACGCGGGTGTCCGACAGCAGCGTGCCCGCCGTGCTGCGCGCAGCCACGTTGAGCGCCCAGCCTCTGCGCACGAAGATCGGGTTGTCGCCCTGTTTGCGCCCCAGCGAGGCCTCGGCGAACACCAGCGTGCTGCGCCCGCGCTCGATGCCGGGCGCGTTGTCCGGCTCGTTGCCGCGCTTGCCGACGGTGAAGGTGCCGGCCAGCGCATGCACGCCCAGCGTGCGGGTCCAGCCGCGCCACAGGCGCGTCTCGTTGCCCACCAGTTCCAGCGTGCGCGACTGCGACGTGGTGGTGTCGGCATCGCGGGCGTTGGCGCCGAAGTTGAGGCTGCGCTGGTTCGTGCCCGGCAGCGGAATCGAATACTGAGTGGACAGCGTCTTCAGCCGCTGCGCCAGCACCAGCTCGCTCTTCCAGGTGTGGCCACGATCATTGATCCAGCGCTTCTCGACGCCGCCGCGCAGGCCCAGGCCGGTGTCGGTGCCGATGAACGGGCCGCCGGTGTAGACCGTCCGCTTGGCCGGTACCAGCTCCACCTTGACGGTGACGGTGCCGTCGCGGGCGTCGTCTACCTGGGGCAGCACGTTGACCACCGAGAAATAGTCCGCGCCGTTGAGCGCTTGCTGCAGGTCGAGCAGTTGGTCCTGTGAAAAATAGTCGCCCGGCTGGAACGGCACGTAGCGGTCGAGAAAGCCCGCGCGGAACTGCGAGCCCTCGAACTCAACCCGGCCGAAGCGGTAGCGCGGGCCGGTCTCCCACACCAGCCGGATCACCGCGCTGTGGCTGGCGCGGGTCACTTCCACCCGGTGGGTGACCAGCCGGGCGCCGAGGAATCCGTGCGCCGTGAGCTGCGCGCTCAGGGCGTCGCGCGCGGCGTCGTAGGCGCCATCGTTGAGGGTCTGTCCCTTGAGCCTTTCGATGGCGCGCCGCGCGCGCCGGATCGGGTCGAGCTCGGCCGCGCTGCCGTCGAGCTCCACGTGCACCGCGGTGATCTTCACCGGCTCGCCGGGCTTCACGTGCAGGGTGACGCGCCAGCCCGTGCCGGCCGGCTGCAGGTCGCTCTCGACCGTGGCGTCGTAGTAGCCGTACGGGCGCAGCGCTGCACTGACCTGGTCGGGCGCGCGCTCGAGCAGGCGGCGCACCTGCGCATCGCTGACCTCGCGGGTGGCATATTGCGACAGCTCGACGCCGGAGATCACCGCCGCCTTGAGCGGATCGCCCACGCCGTCGACCACCAGCGTCACGCCGGCCTGAGCCACCGCGGGAAGCACGGTGAGCAGGGCGAGCAGGCTGAGGCGTCGGAGCAGGCGGCGCATGACGTGGGGCAACGTCCTTGTCGGATGCGGCACGGCAGCTTACCCGAGCGCAGGTGCGCATCCGATGAACGTGCCGACGCAGGCCTGCGCGGCACGGGCTCGAGCGGCCCGCCGCCGCGCCGCGATCAACCGGCCTTGTCGCCCGCCTTGTGCGCGATCCACGCGCCGACCACCGCGGAGAAGTACGGGATCGACTGCGCGCCGAGGATGAACATCCACAGCGTGCCTTCGATGTAGCGGGTGCCGTACGCCAGCCCCATGCCGACGATGCAGCACACCAGCGCCAGCGCCATCAGCAACTCCTCGCGCACCGGGGCGAACGCGGCAAAGCTCGATTCGCCCAGCCGGCGGCTCTTGGCGGTGACCACGAACGAGGTCTTCTCGCGGGTGAGGCCATGCAGGATGCCGCGGGCGATGGCGTGGGACAGGCTCATGCTGGCCAGCGAGGCCATCAGCGTGTCGTACCAGCCACAGGGCACGCGGGCGCGGTACAGCACGATGCCGAAGATCGCCTTGGCGAAGAAGAAGCCGATCACCGGGATCAGGAACAGCTGCATCGGCAGGCTGAAATACTGCGGCCAGCCGATCATGCCGGCGGTCCAGAACAGCGCCATCAGGGTAAAGATCAGGTGCAGCGCGTCGGCGAACCAGCTGAACCAGCCGGTGAGGAAGTGGAAGCGCTGGCCGGCCGACAGCGGGCCCTTCTTCACCATCCAGTTCCAGCGGCCCTTGAGGATCTGCATGGCGCCGAACGCCCAGCGGTAGCGCTGGCTCTTGTACGCCTTGAAGTCGGCCGGGGTGAGGCCCTTGCCCATCAGTTCGTCGACGTAGACCAGTTCGTAGCCGGCGTGCATCAGGCGCAGGCCGAGCTCGGCGTCTTCGCAGATGGTCCATTCCGACCAGCCGCCGGTGCCTTCCAGCGCCGAGCGCCGCACCATGGTCATGGTGCCGTGCTGGATGATCGCGTTGCGCTCGTTGCGGTGGTGCATGCCGATGCGGAAGAAGCCGTCGAACTCCCACGCGGTCATGCGGCGGAAGCGGTTGTGCTCGAAGTCGCGATGCGCCTGCGGGCACTGCACCACCGCCACCTTCGGGTCGTGGAAGTAGCCGGTGAGGGTGGACAGCCAATCCTCGCGCACCACGTAGTCGGCATCGATCACCGCCACCACCTCGGCACGCGGGTCGGTTTCCTTCAGGCCGAAGTTCAACGCGCCGGCCTTGAAGCCCGGCCAAGGCTCAAGGTGGAAGAAGCGGAAGCGCGGCCCCAGTTTTTCGCAGTACGCCTGCACCGGCTTCCACACGTCCGGGTTCTTGGTGTTGTTGTCGATCACCAGGACTTCGAAGTTGGCGTAGTCCAGCAGCGCCAGCGAATCGAGCGTGGCGATGACCATCTCCGGCGGCTCGTTGTAGCAGGCCAGGTGGATCGAGACGAACGGCTGCTTTTGCGGTGGATCCGGCCGCAACATGCCGGCGTTGCGCATCCACTGGCGTCGCCACAGCACCTCGGTGAACTCGAAGCCGTTGATCAGCAGGATCGCCAGGATCGCGATCTGTGCCGGGAACAGCAGCGTGAGCATGGTCCAGTCGATCCAGCTCAGGTAGAAGTTGAACGGCAGCGTGGCCGACCACACGATCAGGCCGCAAGCGAGCTGGATCAGCGCACAGAAAAACAGCCGGCCCACCCACTTGAAGCGGCAGAAGTGCCACGCGAACACGATCATCGGCAGCAGCGCCAGCAGGCTGGCCGCCAGCGCCTTCAACGGCCAGCCGGTGTCCTCGGTGACCGGGCCGG
>DASUJJ010000110.1:0-5471 GCA_036279335.1 Dyella sp. | reverse complement strand
GGCTGCCGCGGTGGTCATCATGATCGGGCGGAAGCGCAGCAGGCAGGCGCGACGGATCGCCTCGCGCGGGCCCATGCCCTCGCGCTGTGCCTCGATCGCGAAGTCGATCATCATGATCGCGTTCTTCTTCACGATGCCGATCAGCAGCACGATGCCGACGATGCCGTCCACCGACAGGCTCATGCCGCACAGGATCAGCGCCAGCAGCGCGCCCACGCCGGCCGGCGGCAGGGTGGAGATGATCGTGATCGGGTGGATGTAGCTCTCGTACAGCACGCCCAGCACGATGTAGATCACGATCACCGAGGCGAGCAGCAGCAGCACCTCGTCGCCCAGCGAGGAGGAGAACTCCGCCGCCTTGCCGACGAACTCGCCGCGCACCTGCGGCGGCAGATCGAGCTGGTCGACCACCTCGTTGATCGCGTCCACGCCCTGCGACAGCGAATAGCCCGGCGCCAGGTTGAACGACACCGTCACCGCCGGCAGCTGCTGCTGGTGGCTGATCACCAGCGGCGCGTTGGTGTACTCGGCGGTGGCCAGCGAGGAGATCGGAATGGTGCCGCCGCCGCCCAGCTGGAAGCCCACATTGCCGGTGTTGCCGATGCCCGAGGGCGTGGCCGAGTTGCTCGACGTGAGCTGGCCGAAGCTGGTGGCGTTGGAGCCGGTGAGCGCACCGTTGCCGTTGCCGCGCACGGTGAGCTTGTTCATCAGGTCTTCGCGGTTGCGGAACTGCGGCGCGACCTCCAGCACCACGCGGTACTGGTTGAGCTGGGTGAAGATGGTGGAGATCTGGCGCTGGCCGAAGGCGTCGTACAGGGTGTCGTCGATGCTCTGCACCGGCACGCCCAGGCGGCTGGCCTTGTCGCGGTCGATGGTGAGCTTGAGCGCGTTGCCGGCGTCGGCCAGGTTGTTGTCGACATCGGCCAGTTCCGGGCGCTGGCGCAGCGCCTGGGTCATTTTCTCGGCGTAGCTGGCCAGCTCGCCGGAATTCACGTCAGACAGCGAATACTGGTATTCGGTGGAGGAGACGCGGCTGTCCAGCGTCACGTCCTGCACCGGCTTGAGGTACAGCGCCACGCCGGGAATGTTCGCCACCGCCGCCTGCAGGCTGGGCAGCACCTTGTCCAGGCCATCGCGCTCGCCGCGATCCTTCAGCACGATCGAGAGCTGGCCCTGGTTGAGCGTGGGGTTGATCGAGCCGGCGCCGATGAAGGCGGCCACGCCGCTCACCGCCGGGTTCTTGCGCAGCGCCTCGGCCACCGCCTTGGTGCGCTCCTCCATCTGCGGGAAGGCCACGTTCTCGTCGGCCTGCACCACGCCGGTGATCAGGCCGGTGTCCTGCTCGGGCAGCAGGCCCTTGGGGATGGCGATGTACAGCAGCACGGTGATCACGATGGTGATCGTGGCCACCGCCATGGTCAGGCGCTGGTGGTCGAGCACCCAGTCCAGCGTGTTTTCGTACAGGCGCACGGTGCGCGACCACAGATCGCGCCTGCCGGCGGACGCGTGATGGGCATGATCCTCGTCGCCCATCGGCAGCTGGTCGGGCTTGAGCAGGTAGGCGCACATCATCGGCGTCAGCGTCAGCGACACCAGCATCGAGATGGTCACCGCAATGGTCAGCACCCAGGCGAACTCGTGGAACAGCCGTCCGGTGACGCCGGGCATCAGCAGCAGCGGCAGGAACACCGCCACCAGCGACACGGTCAGCGACAGCACGGTGAAGCCGATCTCCTTCGCGCCGATCTCGGCCGCCTCCTTGCCGTCCTTGCCCTGCTCGATGTAGCGCACGATGTTCTCGATCATCACGATCGCATCGTCCACCACGAAGCCGGTGGCCACGGTGTGCTCCATCAGCGAGAGGTTGTCCAGCGACATGCCGGCGAACGACATCACGCCGAACGTGCCCATCAGCGACAGCGGCACCGCCACCGACGGGATGATCGTCGCCCACAGCCGGCGCAGGAACACGAAGATCACCGCCACCACCAGGAAGATGGTGAGGATCAGCGTGAACTGCACGTCGTGCACCGAGGCGCGGATGGTGATGGTGCGGTCGGCGAACACGTCCAGGTGCACGTCGGCCGGCAGCACGGCCTTGAGCGACGGCAGCGTGGCGCGAATCTGCTCCACCGTCTTGACGATGTTGGCGCCCGGCTGGCGGCGGATGTCCAGCAGCACCGCCGGCTTGCCGTTGGCCCACGCGGCGAGCTGGTCGTTCTCGACCCCGTCGACCACCTTGGCTACATCCTTCAGCCGCACCGGCGCGCCGTTCTTGTAGCTGATGATGGTTTCCTGGTACTCGGCCGCGCTGGACAGCTGGTCGTTGGTGCCGATCGAGTAGATCTGCGTCTTGCCGTTCAACGTGCCCTTGGGCGCGTTGACGTTGGCCTGGCTGAGCGCGCTGCGCACGTCCTCCAGGGTGAGGCCGAGATTGGACAGCTGCGCCGGGTTCACCTGCACGCGCACGGCCGGACGCACGTTGCCGGCGATCGACACCAGGCCCACGCCCTGCACCTGCGAGAGCTTCTGCGCAATGATCGAATCGGCCAGGTCGTTGACGTCGCGCAGGGCGCGACTGTCCGAGGTGAGCATCAGCGTGAGGATCGGCGCGTCGGCCGGGTTCACCCGGTTGTACACCGGCGGGTACGGCAGGTTGTTCGGCAGCGTGCCCTTGGCGGTGCTGATGGCCGACTGCACGTCCTGCGCCGCGATGTCGATGTCGCGGTCCATGTTGAACTGCAGGATGATCGTGGACAGGCCGGCGGACGAATCCGAGCTCATCATCGCCAGCCCGGAAATCTGCCCGAACTGGCGCTCCAGCGGCGTGGTGATCAAGGCGGCCATGGTGGCCGCGCTGGCGCCCGGATACTGGGTGGTGACGACCAGGCTGGGCGCATCGATTTCCGGCAGCGCCGACACCGGCAGCTGGCGGTAGCCGAGCACGCCCAGCAGCAGCACCGCCACCATCAGCAGCGAAGTGGCGATCGGGCGGCGGATGAAAAGCGATGAAAATCCCATGGTGTCCTGGTCTGCCGTCAGTGGCGGGATACGTGCCCGACCGTCAGTGGTGCGCCCGCACCGGTGAGGTGCGGACAACGCGGCCGGCAGCGAGGCCGGCCGCGGCGCGCTGGATCAACCGCGGCGACCGCCGCGACCGCCTGCCTTCTTGTCCTGTGCGGCCTTCTTGAGCTCCTCCGCGGTGGGCACGGCGGGCACTTCGCCGGGCTTGAGCGGCTTGACCTTGCTGCCCGGCTTGAGCCGGAACTGTCCTTCGGTCACCACCTGGTCACCGGCCTTCAGACCCTGCGTCACCATGACGTGGCTGTCGCCCACTTCCTGGCCGACGGTCACCGGCTGCATCTTCACCGTGTTGTCGGACTGCAGTTCATAGACGTAGTCGCCGTCCGGCCCGCGCTGCACCGCCTGCGACGGGATCACCAGGCCGTCCTGCACCGTGTTGACCTTCATCCGCACGTTGACGAACTGGCCGGGGAACAGCGCGTTCTCGTCGTTGGGGAATTCGGCCTTGAGGGCGAACGTGCCGGTGCTGGTGTCGATCTGGTTGTCGATCACCTTGAGCACGCCGTGGCCGGCGATCACCTTGCTGCCGGTGCTGTCCAGTGCAGCCACTTCCAGCGGGTCACCGCGCTGCTGCGAGGCGCGCACCAGCTCCACGTTCTTTCCCGGCAAAGGGAAAATCACGTTGATCGGATGCACTTCGGTCAGCGTCACGATGGTGGACGAGGTGTTGACGATGTTGCCCGGGTCGACGCCGCGGATACCGGCCATGCCGGTGATCGGCGCGATCACCTTGGTGTAGCCCAGCTGCACCCTGGCGTCGTTGATCGCGGCCTCATCGGCCGCCACGGCGGCGGCGTACTGGCTGACCGTGTTCTGCAACGTGTCCATGTCCTGCTTGGAAATGTAGCCCTGCTTGGCCAGGTCGAGGCTGCGCGCGACGTTGCTGCGCGCCGTGGCCAGCTGCGCCGCATCCTGCCGCTTGCGCGCCACGGCTTGGTCGTAGGCGGCCTGCAGCGAGCGCGGGTCGATCTCGGCCAGCACCTGGCCCTTGGTCACTTCCTGGCCTTCGGTGAAGTCGAGCTTCATCAGCAGGCCGCTGATCTGCGGGCTCACCGTGACCGTGTTGAGCGCCTGCACGGTGCCCAGCGCGGTGAGGTACACCGGCACGCTTTCCACGCTCACCGGCACCACCGTCACCGGCACCGGGTCGGCATCCTTGGCCCCCGCCATGCCCTGCCCGGCAGGTGCGCCTGCCTTGTCCCCTGCCGCGGCCGACGGCTTGTGCAGCAGGCGAAATCCGACCGCTGCCACCACGATCACGGCAACAACGATCAGCGCGATCTTCCAAAAACGCGACATGTAAAACTCCCGGATTGAACGGCAGGGTGCTGGTGGCCCCGGCACGCAACGTGCGCGCACTGTCTGAGTGGCGGCAAAAGAATAGGTTCAGATCAACGACGACGGACACTGCCGGTTGACATGGGTCCGCCATGACCGATGGCAGGGTGGGGGCGTCGCACGCGGGTGCAAGTGGGGCAGCACGCGCGACCCGATCCCGCGCACGATACCCCGGGCTGCGACCGGCCGCCACGGACGCGCGCTGAAACTTGCGGCGGGCTTCGTCTATAATCCCGCGGTTGCCGCGCCGGCGCCCCTGCAAGTGGGCATCGTGTCGCGCCTGGGGCCAATGGTGGCCCCGCTTTTTTGACTGGAGTACGTTCGTGAGCGGTTCCCTGAGCAAATCCGATCAGAGCTTCATGCGTCAGTTTCTGATGCTGATTGCCGCCCTGAGTGTGCTGACGGTGTTGCTGATCAGCCTTGGCTGGGCGATCTACAACCACGAGCCGAAGGAAATCAATCCGAACGCGGAGCAGCAGGTGAAGGCGCGCATCGCGCCGCTCGCCGCCGTTTACGCGGGCGACACCGGTCGCGCTGCCATGGCCGCCGCGGAGGAAGCCGCCGCCAAGGCTGCCGCCTCGCAGGTTGCCTACGGCGGCACCACCGATGGCAAGACGATCTACGAGAGCCTGTGCCACAGCTGCCATACCGCCGGCGTCGCCGGTGCGCCCAAGCTCGGCGACAAGGCTGCCTGGGCGCCGCGCCTGGCGCAGGGTCTGGACACGCTGGTGAAGCATGCCATCGAAGGCTACAAGGGTCCGGACGGCTACATGATGCCGGCCAAGGGCGGCAATCCGGCGCTGACCGACGAGCAGGTCAGGGCCGCCGTCACCTGGATCGCCGACCAGGCCAAGTAACCGGGGGCTTCAATTCAGTAAAAGCAAAACGCCGCCGCCAGGCGGCGTTTTTCGTTCGCCCGTTCTCCACCACGGGGAGAAGGTTGGGATGAGGGGCCACGCCACCGCAAACCCTGCTGGTTGCCGCCGCCCGCCCTCTCCCCCAGCGGAGAGAAGGTCGGGATGAGGGGCCACGCCACCGCAGCCCCCTGT
>DASUJJ010000109.1:0-7807 GCA_036279335.1 Dyella sp. | reverse complement strand
GGCCGGATCGGTGCCCGGCAGCAGCGCGCTGATGTTGTTGCCCAGCCCGGCCCCTACCGCCAGCGCGGGCGAAAAGATGCCGCCGGGAATGCCGGCCCAGTAAGAGGCGATGTTGCCCAGGAATTTCAGCGCGCCGAAGCTCTGCACCGTGTCGCTGTGCCCGGCGAGGATCGCCTTGGCCTGTTCGTAGCCGGTGCCATACAGGCCGGTGTGAGTGAGCTGGCTCAGCAGCACCAGCGCCAGTCCGCAGCCGGCGGCGAACACCACCGGCTGGCGCGCGCGCAGCCGGCCGATCACCCCACGCAGCCCGGTGTCGTGCGGCAGGATCAGCCGGGCAAACAGCCCGCCGGCCAGCCCGCAGACCAATCCCGTCGCCAGCACTGCCAGCCACGCCTTGCCCAGCGGCAGCATGATGTCGAAGCGGCCGAAGTACGCGTAGTTGCCCAGGATGCCCAGCGATACCACGCCGGCGATGATCACCGCGGTGAGCAGGATGCCGCTCATGCGGTGCTCGAACGCGCCGCTCATTTCCTCGATGGCGAACACCACACCGGCCAGCGGCGTATTGAACGCCGCCGCGAGGCCGGCCGCCGAGCCGGCCAGGATGAAGCGGCCCGCGCCCACCGCATCGCTGAAGCCGAAGCGGCGTCCCAGCGTGTACAGCAGGCCCGCGCCCACGTGCACGGTCGGCCCCTCGCGGCCCACCGAGGCGCCGCCGAGCAGGGCTGCCAGCGTCAGCGCCATCTTGCCGATCGCCACGCGCAGCGAGAGCAGGCTCTTGCGGAAGCCCTCGTCCTCCACTTCCAGCGCGGCCATCGCCTGCGGTATGCCCGAGCCGCGGGTCGGCTTGAGCACGCCCTGGGTCAGCCATGCCAGCAGCGCAAAGGTGAGCGGGGTAATCAAGAACGGCCAGTAGCGGCTGTGCGCCACCACCGACTTGAACACGCCGAACAGCGCATCGGCGGCCCGCGCCATGCCGATCGCCGCCAGCCCCACCAGTACCGCGCCCGACCAGAACAGCACCCGTCGCCGCCACTGCGCGGGGGAAAACAGGCCCGACTCGCCCAGCCGCTGCAGCTGCTCGCGGTAGGCGCCGCGCCGGGGCGCGGGCCCCGACGGAGCGCGCTCGCCGTGCGGGCTGCCGCTGCCGCCGGACTCGCTCACGCAGTGGGTTCCGGCTTGGGCGTCCAGCGCGTCTGGTAGAGGTCGAAGCGGCGGTCCTTGAGGTTCTGCACGGCGCCGGCGTTGCGCGCGCGGGCCAGGCTTTCCAGCCGCAGGTCGGCGAACAGCACGGTTTCGATGTTCGGCGTGGAATCGGCGGCAATGCCGTCACGCGCAAACGGGAAATCGCTGGGCGTGAGGATGCAGCTCTGGCCGTACTGGATGTCGAAGTTGTTCACGCCGGGCAGGTTGCCGACGTTGCCGGAGAGCACCACGTAGCACTGGTTTTCGATGGCGCGCGCCTGCGAGCAGTAGCGCACGCGCAGGTAGCCCTCGCGCACGTCGGTGCAGAACGGCACGAACAGGATCAGCGCGCCCTGGTCCGTGAGGTGGCGGGCGACTTCCGGGAACTCCGAGTCGTAGCAGATCATCACGCCGATCGGGCCGCAGTCGGTCAGCACCGTGGCCGCGCTGTCGCCGCCGGTGATGTTCCACACGTTTTTCTCGCTGGGCGTGGGGTGCAGCTTCTCGCGCTCGTGGATCGAGCCGTCGCGCAGGCACACGTAGCAGACGTTGTGGATGTCGCCGTTGGGCTGCTCGGTGGGATGCGAGCCGCCGATGATGTTGATGTTGTAGCGCACCGCCAGGTCGCTGAAGAGCGCCTTCACCTGCGGTGTGTACTGGCTGAGCTTGCGGATCGACTCGACCGGCGACAGCTCCTCGTTCTCGATCGACAGCAGCTGCAGCGTGATCAGCTCGGGGAAGGTGACGAAGTCGGCGCTGTAGTCGGCGGCGATGTCGGTGAAGTACTCCACCTGCATGGCGAATTCCTCGAACGACTTGATCCGCCGCTGCTGGTACTGCACCGAAGCCACCCGCACCGAATCGGGCAGGTGCTGGTGCGAGGTGACCGTCGGCGTGTCCGGATGATCGTGCAGCTGCGGGTTGCGCCAGATCAGGTGCACCGCGTAGCCGAGCGAGTCGTAGTCCGACGGCACATACGCGCGCAGCAGGCCGATCACCTCGAAGTCGTTGTTGAGCTGGAAGCTCAGCGTCAGATCGCGACGCTTGCCCTCCACCACCGCCTGCACGTAAGCCTCGGCGCTACCGTAGCGCGGCATCGCCTTGGCCAGTCCCGGAATGCGCCCGCCGAACACGATGCCGCGCAGCTTGAGGTCCAGGCACAGGCGCTTGCGCGCGCGGTACAGCCGCTGGCCGATGCGCATGCCGCGGAAATCCGGATGCACCACCACTTCCATGCCGTACAGCCAGTCGCCGTCGGGCTTGTGGCGTGAGCCCATGCCGCCGCCGGTGATCTGCGCCCAGGTATGCGGCGCCAGCGCGGTGGCCTCGTCGATGCGGAAGGTGGCGCAATAACCCACGATGCGGCCTTCGTACTCCACCACGAACTGCCCTTCGGGGAAGTGGGTCTGCTGGGAGCGCAGCATTTCGGCGGAATGGCCCCACTCGGTCGAGTAGATGCGGGCGGTGAGATCCACCAACTGCGGCACATCGGCGAGAGTGGCCTGGCGCAGCAGGAGCTTGGGCGTGTGTTCGTGGTTTTTCTTGGGCATGCTTCCATTATGCCGCAGGGGCGCTGAAGCCGACCCGGATGCGGCCGCCGCACTCGACAACTCCCGACGGACATCACGCATGCCGCAGCTCTCGCCACCGCGCCATTTCCACGCCGCCCACGGCTGGCAAGGCCACGCCTGGCAGGCGGACCTGCGCCTGGCGGTGGACGCCGACGGGTGCTTCGCCTCCGCGGCGGAGGCTGCCGCCGAACCGCTGGCAGGCTGGGTGCTGCCGGGTATGCCCAACCTGCATTCGCACGCGTTCCAGCGCGCCATGGCCGGGCTCGCCGAGCGCCGCGGGCCGGGCAGCGACAGCTTCTGGAGCTGGCGCGAGGCGATGTACGGCTTTGCCGCCGCGCTCGATCCCGACTCGCTGCAGGCGATCGCCGCGCAGCTCTACGTGGAGATGCTCAAGGCCGGCTATACGCAGGTGTGCGAATTCCACTACCTGCACCACCAGGGCGACGGCACGCCGTACGCGCAGCGCGAGGCAATGTCGCTGGCGCTGATCGAGGCGGCCAGGGAAGCGGGCATCGCGCTCACCCTGCTGCCGGTGCTGTACATGACCGGCGGATTCGACGGCCGCCCGCTCATCGACCGCCAGCGCCGCTTCGGCCATGCGGAAGTCTCCGACTACGTGCGCCTGCTCGAATCGCTGCGCGCGCACGAGTCGGCCGACCTGCGCGTTGGCATCGCGCTGCATTCGCTGCGCGCGGTGCCGGAAGTGGCCATGCGCACGCTGCTGGCCACCGGCGCGGCGCAGACCGGCCCGATCCACATCCACATCGCCGAGCAGCTGGGCGAAGTGCAGGACTGCCTCGCCGTGCGCGGTGCGCCGCCGGTGGAGTGGCTGCTCGATCACGCCGAGGTGGACGCGCGTTGGTGCCTGGTGCACGCCACCCATCTCACCGGACACGAAACCTCGCGGCTCGCGCGCAGCGGCGCAATCGCCGGCCTGTGCCCGACCACCGAGGCCAACCTCGGCGACGGCCTGTTTCCGTTGGCCGATTACCTCGATGCCGGCGGCACGCTCGGCATCGGCTCGGACTCGCATATTTCCGTGTCGCCGGTGGAGGAACTGCGCTGGCTCGAATATGGCCAGCGGCTGATCACGCGCCATCGCAACATCGCCGCGCGCGGCGCAGGCGAGAGCGTGGGCGAGACGCTGTGGGCCGCCGCGCTGCGCGGTGGCGCGCAGGCGGCGGGCCTGCCCATCGGCGCGCTTGCACCGGGCCAGCGCGCTGACCTGCTGGTTCTGGACGACGAGTCGCCGCTGCTCGCCGCGCGCGACGCGAGCTCGGCGATGGACAGCTTCCTGTTCGCCGGCAACGCGCCGCTGGTGCGCCACGTGATGTGCGGCGGCCGCTGGGTAGTGCGCGATTTCCACCATCACGACGAGGCGCGCATCGCCGCGCGCTACCGCAACGCGGTGACGCAACTCGCACGGGCGGGCTAGGGCGCGATCACGGCTACCCGCACGATCGTGGCCGGGATGGTGACCACGATCGTCATGCGCGGGATGCGCCGGCCCTCGATCACACGGAGCGCCCCGCGGCGCTCCGTGCGCGTTAGCCCAACAGCGCTCTCCGCCACGCCTGTTGCCGCTCCCATGGCGTCAGTGCGTGAAGTGCACCGCGGCAAGCGCCTCGTGCAGCTTTTCCCACGCCTGGGCCCGGGTGAATGGCAGCGCGGGAGGTTCCGGATAGACGTCCGGATTGGTGCCCGTCAGCAGCAGATCGATGGCGATGCAGCGGCCTTGGTGCACGGCGCGATAGCCCTCCACCTGCATGTAATGACTCATCGCCGCGTCCGCCGCGCGAAAGTGGCGGAAGGCGACTCCATCCAGCAGTACGGTTGACGTGCTTTCGGGTGACGCACTGTCCGGCACCGCGGAGCAATCGCGGAGCGCGGCGCCATCGCTGCTGGTACCGATCCGGAGCTCGGCGGTGATGATGTGGTTCGATCCATCCATCACCAGCGCAACCAGCGGCGAGCCCTGGCTGTCCGGCGCCGCGTAGGCCTTCCACGCACCGTTGTCCAGATAGCTGCGAGCGAAATCGCGGTGCACCTGCATCCCCGCCACTGCGGCCAGCGACACGCCCAGCGCGCGGTCAATGAAAGCGGGTGCCGCATTAGCCGCAGCGGCCGCTGCGGCCACGGGTGCGGCGGTGGCCGTCGGCGCGGCGGCCTTGCCTGCGGGCGCCTGCGCACTCTGGCAGCCGGCGAGAAAAAGCAGCGGCAACGCATGGGCGAACGCGAACGAAAGCCGCATCGTGATCCTCCTTCCTGCGGTTCGGGATGGATGCGAGTGTTGCAGCAAGGGAATGAACAACGCGCCACGAGCGACACACAAGAAACGGCGCCAGCACGATGCTGGCGCCGTGGATGTTGCGGGGGCATCCATGCCCTTTCGATGGCGGCGAGGCTTACTGCGCCGTGCTGCTGGCCGCCGGCTTCGGATGGTTCTGCCTCCACTGCTCGCGGCGCGCCTGGCGTTCGTTGCGCAGGGTCAGCAGCCGGGCCTTCTGGGTGGGTGTCAGCACCGCGTAGATCTGGGCGCGGATTTTCGCGCGCTGCTCGACGCGGGCCTGGGTGGCCTGTCCTTCAGCCTGCGCCAGGCGCGCGGCGGCAGCCTGGTAGCCCACCTGATCGGGCGTCATCTGCTCGAACGCCTCACGCTGCTGGCGCATGGCCTGCCACCGGCCCTTGTGCTGCTCGCGGTTGGCCTGGGTGATCTGCTTGATGCTGGCCTTCTGCGCGTCGCTCAGGTCGAGCTTGGCCAGCGCGTGGCGCATGCCTTCGTGGTGGCCGTGATGGCCGTGAAAGTGGCGGCCTTCGTGGCCGCCGGTGCCGGCCATCGCCAGGGAGCTGAGGGTGAGGGCCGAAGCCAGGATCAGGCCGAGGGAAGTCGTCTTGCGCATCGGTAACACCGTTTGGGTGGGAGAGTGGTGATCATTGGACGACATCCCTGCGTGTATGTTCTTTGCGCGCAGGTAAAGATGCGTAAAGCCGGTGGCATCGAATCGCCCAGCCCCCTGAAATGAGCCCATGCAACGCATCCTGATTGCCGACGACGACCGCGCCCTCACCGCGCTGCTGGCCGAGTACCTGCAGCGCGAGGGCTTCACGGTGGACGTGGTGCACGACGGCGAGGGCGCGTTGGCGCATTTGCGCGACAGCGCGCAGCGGCCGGACCTGCTGATTCTCGACGTGATGATGCCCGGCCGCGACGGGCTCGACACCCTGCGCGAGCTGCGCATGCAGCAGCGGCTGCCGGTGATCATGCTGTCCGCCCGCGGCGAACCGGTGGATCGCGTGATCGGGCTGGAGCTGGGCGCGGACGATTACCTCGCCAAGCCCTGCCTGCCGCGCGAGCTGCTGGCGCGCGTGCGCGCCCAGCTGCGCCGGCAGAATCCCGAGTCGGCCGCCAACGTGCAGGTCGGCACGCTGCGGCTGCAGCCGGGCGATCGCCAGGCCTACGTGGGCGCGCAGGAGCTCAACCTCACCGGCGCGGAGTTCCAGCTGCTGCTGGCGCTGGCGCAGCGTGCGGGCGAGGTGGTGGACAAGGCCACGCTGACGCGGCTGTCGCTGGGCCGCGAGCTGGAGCGCTTCGACCGCAGCATCGACGTGCACGTGAGCCGCCTGCGTCACAAGCTGGCCGAGGCGTCCGACGCCGCGCCGCGCATCGAGTCGGTGCGCGGATCGGGCTACCTGCTGCTGGCGGGGGCGGCATGAATCCGCTACGCAGCTCGCTCTACTGGCGCCTGCTGCTGGGCTTCTGCCTGGCCAACCTGGTGGTGCTGTTCGTCGGCGGCGCGCTGGCGCAGCGCTTCATCGAATACTCCACCGCGGTGGAGGTCGACTGGCCCGCACTGGCGCAGGACGCGCGCGATGCCTACGAGACCGGCGGCCGAAACGGGCTGCAGACGTGGGTTCGGGAGCAGCGCCACGAAGGTGTCGACGCGAGCCTGTTCGAGCACGGCCGGCCGCTGGTGCCGATGCGCTTGAATGGCCCGCTGTCGCGAAACCTGCCGGCCCTGCTGGAATCCGGGAATGATCTGCTGGTGCGTCCACGGCCGGGCGTGTACCTCGCCGTGCAGTCGGTGGGCGGCAGTGAAGGGCGCAGCTATCAGCTGGTGGCGCTCAGCCGCTCGCACACGCGGCTGCGCCAGCACACGCGCCAGCGCATCCTGCTCAGCGTGCAGGCCGCGCTGTCGCTGCTGCTGGTGGGCGGCATCGGCTGGTGGATCGCGCGCAGCGTGGCGCGACCGGTGGCCGCACTGCGTGCCGCCACCCAGCGGATGAGCGCCGGCGAGCTGTCCGCGCGGGTCGGCTGGCGCGGCAGTTCGCGCCGCGACGAGCTGGCTCAGCTGGCCGACGACTTCGACACCATGGCCGGGCGCATCGAGGCGCTGGTCGCGCACGAGCGCGGCGTGCTGCAGGATCTCTCGCACGAGCTGCGCTCGCCGCTGGCGCGGCTGCAGCTGATCCTCGATTTCGCCGAGCGCAGCGCCAACGCCGACGAAGCGGCCGGCTACTTCCGCCAGGCCGAGCAGGAGATCGCCCGGCTGGACCGCCTCACCGGCGAGATGCTGGCGCTCTCGCGGCTGGAGGGCGGGCTGCCGGGCATGCAGGTGGAATCGGTTGATCTGGCCGCGCTGCTTCAGGATGCGGCCGCGCGCGCCACGCTGGAGGCCGCTGCGCATGACATCCGCCTCCACGTGCAAGCCGGCGGCGAGGCGCGGGTCAGCGGCAACGCGCAGTTGCTGGAGCGCGCCATCGACAACGTGCTCGGCAACGCGATCAAGTTCGCCACGCCGGGCACGGCGGTGGAGCTGACCCTCGATCGCGCCGATGGCCAGCACGTCGAGCTCACCGTGCGCGACCACGGTCCCGGCGTGCCGGAAGCCGAGCTGGCGATGCTGTTCCGACCGTTCTTCCGCGGCAGCAACGCGGTGCATGCCGACGGGCTCGGACTGGGGCTCGGCATCGTGCAGCGCGTGGTGCAGGTGCACGGCGGCAGCGTGCGTGCCGCGAACGCCGAAGCCGGTGGCCTTGCGGTGACGCTGCGC
>DASUJJ010000108.1:0-5188 GCA_036279335.1 Dyella sp. | reverse complement strand
GTGAAGGGCGGCACCTACTTCCCGATGACGGTGAAGAAGCATCTGCGCGCGCAGGAAGTGGCGCTGGAGAACCGCCTGCCCTGCGTCTACCTGGTCGATTCCGGTGGCGCCTTCCTGCCGCTGCAGGACGAGGTGTTTCCGGACAAGGAGCACTTCGGCCGGATCTTCTACAACCAGGCGCGGATGTCCTCTCTCAACATTCCGCAGATCGCCGTGGTGATGGGCAGCTGCACCGCCGGCGGCGCCTACGTGCCGGCGATGAGCGACGAGACCATCATCGTGCGCGAGCAGGGCACGATCTTCCTCGGCGGCCCGCCGCTGGTGAAGGCCGCCACCGGCGAGGTGGTGGACGCCGAGACGCTGGGTGGCGCGGACGTCCATACGTCCATCTCCGGCGTGGCCGACCACTACGCCGAGAACGACGCGCACGCGCTCAGCATCGCCCGCGACATCGTCGCCAGCCTCAACCGGAAGAAGGACATGCCGCTGGCGCTGCGCGCGCCGCTGGAGCCGAAGTATCCGGCCGAGGAGCTGTATGGCGTGATTCCGCAGGACACGCGCCGGCCGTTCGACATCCGCGAGGTGATTGCGCGCATCGTCGACGGCTCGGAGTTCCACGAGTTCAAGGCGCGCTACGGCAAGACGCTGGTGTGCGGCTTCGCGCACATCCACGGCTACCCGGTGGGCATCGTCGCCAACAACGGCATCCTGTTCGCCGAGAGCGCGCTCAAGGGCGCGCACTTCATCGAGCTGTGCAACCAGCGCAACGTGCCGCTGGTGTTTTTGCAGAACATCACCGGCTTCATGGTGGGCAAGAAGTACGAGCAGGCGGGCATCGCCAAGGACGGCGCCAAGATGGTGACCGCGGTGGCCTGCTCGCACGTGCCGAAGTTCACCGTGGTGATCGGCGGCAGCTTCGGCGCCGGCAACTACGCCATGTGCGGCCGCGCCTACGGCGCACGCTTCCTGTGGATGTGGCCGAACGCGCGCATCTCGGTGATGGGCGGCGAGCAGGCGGCCAGCGTGCTGGCCACGGTGAAGCGCGATGGCCTGGAGGCCGCCGGCAAGCGCTGGAGCGCGGACGAGGAAGAGAGCTTCAAGGCGCCGATCCGCGAGCAGTACGAACGCCAGGGCCACCCCTACTACGCCAGCGCGCGGCTGTGGGACGACGGCATCATCGACCCGGCCGACACCCGCCGCGTGCTGGGGCTGGCGATCTCCGCCTCGATGAACGCGCCGATCGAGCCGCAGCGCTACGGCGTGTTCCGCATGTAATCGCGCGCCGGCCCGGCCATGCGCCGGGCCGGCGCGACCTGCGCTGGTTCAAAAGAACTCGTATTCGATCTGCGCCAGCCAGGTGCGCCGCGGTGCCGCCGCATTGATGCCCAGCAGGACGCCGACACGGTATTCGAGGCTGCCTTGCGTGCCCGGCACGTGCCACCCGCCGCTGACCGTGGGGCCGGCCTGGTAGGCGTCGTCATCCGGGCGTCCGTACGCTTCGATGCCGGGACGGAACGCGCTGTTCACCGCGTAGCTGCCGGCGTAGCTGTAGCGGAATTCGGTTTTCGACGACGCGCCGGCGCCCACCTCGCGCTCCCAGATCAGGTTGACCCGGTGATCGAAGCGTCCGACGGACTTCTCGATCAGCGGCCCCACCTCGAGCTCGCCCGGGCCGCTGCCTTTCGGATGGCCGTAGGAAGCGAGCAGACCGACGTCGGCCCAGTAGCGGCCGGTTTCGGTGAACTGGAAGGTGTTCTCGAATTCGTAGCCGACCAGCTTGCCGCCCGCACCCGGCGCCTTTTCGTACTCGGCCAGGTAGAGCTCCGGCTTCCACCAGCCGTTGAACGCATGCGCCACCGACAGCTCTGCGGCGCGCTCGCCGCCGATGTCCGCGCGGCCGTCGCTGTAGCCGTAGCCGCGCAGCTCGATCTCGGTCTGGGTGGCCATCACGCGGGGCGAGTAGACGATGAAATCGTCGGCGTGGGCGAGGCTCGCCGTGCCGGTGAGCAGCAGGGCCAGCATCGGTGCGGCCCATTTCCATGCGGCCGGCCGGTGACCGGGAGATGGGTGGCGGCGGGTCAGTTGGAAAGTCATGCGTGAGGTTCCTAGACAGCGAAAGACGGAGAAAACGTGGAATCGGGCCGGCGTGGAGGCACGCGCCTGCCGCGCACGGACGAGCCGCGCGATGTGGGAGCGCAACGAATCAAGTCAGTGCTGCGGTTGCGGCGTGCCGGCTGAAGCCACGGGTGCACCGCGTGGCTTGGCCGGCGCCGGCGCTGCGCCCCACCAGCGCATGCCGGCGAACAGGGCGATCGCCGTGACCGCGTAGGACACCAGCTGGATGCCGGCAGGCGCGGCGTCGTAGCCCACCAGCACGCCCAGCGTCTTGCCGGGGAGCGAGCCGTTGGAAAGCAGCGCCGAGGTGTCCCACAGCTGCTCGCCCCAGGCCGGCAGCCAGTTGGCCTGCACCAGGAAGCGCGCCGCGGTGGAGGCCAGCCCCGCCGCGAGCAGCACCAGCATCACATTGGTAGCGCGGAAGAAGTGCTTCATGGGAATGCGCAGCAGGCCCACGTACAACCCGTAACCGAGCAGCACGCCGCTGGCCACGCCCAGCGCGATGCCGCCGGCCAGGCCGGCGATGCCGATGCCGCCCATCGCCATCGAGTAGACAAACAGCACCACCTCGGAGCCCTCGCGCAGCACCGCCAGCCCCACCACCGCCAGCAGCAGGGTGAGCGAACTGGAACCGGCCTTCACCGCCTGCCCCACCGCGCCCATGTGCTGGGCCAGTTCGCGCGAGTGGCGCGCCATCCACACCACGTGCCAGCCGATCATCACCACCGCCGCCAGCAGCACGCCGGCATTCATCAGCTCCTGGCCCACGCCGCTGGCCAGCTGGGCAATGGCTCCGGCGCCGAGCGCCACCAGCACCGCGCCGAGCAGGCCCAGGCCGATGCCGCCGGCCACGTAAAGCCCGCGCCGCTCGACGCCGCGCGTGGCGGCACAGACGATGGAGACGATCAGCGCCGCCTCCATCACCTCGCGAAAAACCAGCAGTGCTACGCCGGGCATGGCATCACTCCGCGATCAGCCGGCCCTGGGCCGTGTCCTGGTGGAAGTCGCCGAAGAAGCGGTAGCTGCCTGCCTTCAGCGGACCGACGAAGACGCTGGTCGAGCTGTTGGGCAGGACGATCTTCTCGCGGCTGAAGTCGGTGCTCTCGAACTCTTCCGGGCTCGCGTCGCGGTTCTCGATCACCAGCTTGAACTTGGCATCCGCCGGCACTTTCAGCTCGGCTGGCTGGTAGGTGTGGTTCTGCAGTACAAGCCTGAACTCCGGCAGGTCGCCGGCGTGCGCCGCGGACGCCAGCGCGCCCAGGCAAAGCGCGGTGGCAAGGGCAAGGATTCGGGACATGAGGGGTTTCGCCGCGTTCGTGAATGACGCAAATGATAGTCGTTATCATTCAATCACGCAATGCAACTCGTGGGCGAAGCACGGTTGCAACCGATTCGCGGGGTCCGGTTTTGAGGGGACGGGCGAGCCGGCACCCTTGCCCGGCCATCACGCGGCCCGAGTCAGCGCTGGCGCGACTTGAACTCCAGCGGCTGCTTTTCAGCCACCGGTGGTGCTGTCGATCCGCAGCCGCCGCAGGCGCTGCAACCATCGCCGCTGCCGCAGCTGCCGGTCTTGGCCTCGGCGGGCTGCAGCCAGTGCGCCAGACGATGGGCGAACGGCCCGCGCTGCGGCGACTCCAGCGCTGCGGAGAGCCGCGCGAGCAGCCGCTTGCTGGTCACCGGCATCAGCTTGCGGAAGGCCACCCACGCGCTGGCCACCAGCACGCCGGCCAGCACCACCGTCTGCACGACGGCGAACGCGCTCACGAGAGCACCCGCGCCAGCTGGTAGGTGATGAAGGAGGCGAGGTAGGCCAGGCCGAACAGGTAACCGGCGGCGATCGCCACATTGCGCCACGAGTTGGTCTCGCGACGGATCACCGCCAGCGTCGACATGCACTGCGGCGCGAACACGTACCACGCCAGCAGGCTCAGCGCGGTGGCTAGCGACCACTGGTGGGCGATCAGCGGACCAAGCTGGCTGGCGATGGAATCGTCGCCGCCCGACATCGCGTACACCGTGCCGAGCGCCGAGACCGCCACCTCGCGCGCAGCCAGTCCCGGCACCAGCGCGATGCAGATCTGCCAGTTGAAGCCGATCGGCGCGAACACGTAATGCAGCGCATGACCCAGCCGGCCAGCCAGGCTGTAATCGATCGCCGGTCCGGTGGCGCCCGCCGGCGGCCCCGGGAAGCTGGAGAGAAACCACAGGATCACGGTGAGCGCGAGGATGATCCCGCCGACGCGCTTGAGGAACACCTTGGCCCGCTCCCACAGCCCCAGCGCCACGTCGCGCACGTTGGGCAGGCGATACGAGGGCAGCTCCATCAGCAGCGCGTGCTCGCTCTTGTCGCGGCGGAAGCGCTTGATCACGAAGGCCACCGCCAGCGCGCTCGCCACGCCGGCGAAGTACAGCGTGAACAACACCACGCCCTGCAGATTGAACACGCCCCACACCGTGCGCTGCGGGATGAACGCGGCGATCAGCAGCGTGTACACCGGCAGGCGCGCCGAGCAGGTCATCAGCGGCGCCACGAGGATCGTGGTGAGGCGATCGCGCGGGTCGGTGATGCTGCGCGTGGCCATGATGCCGGGAATCGCGCAGGCAAAGCTGGACAGCAGCGGGATGAAGGCGCGCCCGGTCAGGCCCGCCTTGAACATCAGCTTGTCCAGCAGGAACGCCGCGCGCGGCAGGTAGCCCGACTCCTCCAGGATCAGGATGAACAGGAACAGGATCAGGATCTGCGGCAGGAACACCAGCACGGCGCCGAGGCCCGCGAAGATGCCGTCGTTGAGCAGGCTGTGCAGCGCGCTCTCTGGCGGTAGCGCGGAGGTCGCCCAGCCGCCCAGCGCGGTCACGCCCGCCTCGATCGCATCCATCATCGGCTGCGCCCAGGAGAACACCGCCTGGAAGATCAGGAACATCAGCACCGCCAGGATGCCCAGCCCGAACACCGGATGCAGCGCCCAGCGGTCGATCGCGTCATCGAGCGCATCGGTGGCGCGCGGCATGGTCACCGTGGCGGCCATCAGCGCGCGCACCTGCGCGTGCAGGTCGTGGCGGCTGGCCGGGTCGT
>DASUJJ010000107.1:0-3390 GCA_036279335.1 Dyella sp. | reverse complement strand
TCGCTGAACCTCAAGGGCATCGTGGCGCAGCAGCTGATTCCCACCCCCGACGGCAAGGCACGCCGGGTGGCGGTGGAGGTGCTGCTGGGCACGCCGCTGGTGCAGGACTACATCCGCCAAGGCGAGATCCACAAGCTCAAGGAAGTCATGAAGGAGTCCACCAACCTGGGCATGAAGACCTTCGACCAGAGCCTGGTGGAGCTCTACCACGCCGGCGAGATCAGCTACGAGGATGCGCTGCGCCACGCCGACAGCTCGAACGAGGTGCGCCTGCGCATCAAGCTCGCGCAGGGCGGCGACGCGCACACCCTCTCGCAGGGCCTCGACGGGGTGGAGCTGGAAGAGTCACGCGAGACGAACCAGTTTGGTGGCGGCGGCATGCTGCACCGCTGAGCGGTCGACATCGCATCAACAAGAAAGGGGCCCCGCGGGGCCCCTTGGCGTTTCAGCGCATGGCGTTGGCGCGCCGCGCTCAATCGTCGTCGGCGGTCGTGGTCAGGCCGCTGATGTCGACGCTCTTGACGCCCTTCACCGAGCGGGCGACTTCCTCGGCCTTCACCTTTTCCGCGGCACTGGCGACGTGGCCGCTGAGTGTCACCACGCCGTCGGTCGTGCTGACCGAGATGTCGGTGGCATCCACGCCCTTGGTGGTGGCGAATTCGGACTTCACCTTGGTGGTGATCCAGGCATCGGCTGCCTTGTCGGGCACCGTCTGGTTGCTGGAATCCCTGGACATGCTGTCCTGCGCGGCCACCGATGCCAGCGGTGCAGCGGCGAAGGCGGTGATCAGGCCCATGGCGACGAGCGTCTTGCGAATCAGGTGGGTACGCATGGAGTGTCTCCTGTGTCGTGAATGACCCTGCCTGCAGGCAGTCGGTGCCCGAGGGGGCGGCCGGAAGCCATGGCAACAAGACGGGCGTGAACGCCTTGTCGCCTGCGCAGTAGTGGTTCAGCGCCGCGCAGGCGTCGCGAACGCCGTCTTCGGTCGCTGCACACGCGGCGCTCACGCACAAAGACAGAGGGGCGCCGATGGCGCCCCTCCAGAGTTGCTGCGTGCGGCTGCGCTTACTTCAGCTCGGTCTGACTGGTGATCACCAGGCCATCAGCATCCACGTGCGCCTCCGCGCTGACCGCCTTGATCCGTGCGGCCTGCGCCTGCATGGCCTGGAACTGCGCGTGGGTGCGGGCCTGCTGGCTCGCTGCACTGGCCGCGGAGGCCGGATCGTCACTTTGGCCCATCGCGGCGCTCATGGCGGCAAGGCTGTCGGCCTTGTCCATCATCAGCTTGATCCAGCTCTGGTACATGGCACCGTCCAGGTGCAGACGCATCATGCGGCCGGCGTCGCCGCCGGGTTCCTTCAGCGTCTCGGCCAGCTTGGCGTCCTCACCCGGCCCGATCGCCAGCGCGATCGCCTTCTCGCCCATCGCCGCCCACACCGGCTGGCCGATCATCTTGGCCAGATCCGGCGGCAGGGCGACCGGCTTGCCGTCGGCGCTGATCTTCAGTTGCGCCAGCGCCGGGGTCATCATCTGGCCCATCGCCAGCAGTCCGGACGGGTTGCTGGTGCCCAGCACGATGCGGCCGGTGAAATGCGGCACGCCCTGGCCGGTTCCCGGGTCGAGGCTGTCCAGCGCGATGCGCAGGCCGAGCAGGTCGCCGAACGGCGGGATGGCCGCCTTCTGCATGGCCGGGCCGAGCTTGGCAAAGCCCTGGTTGAGGTCAGCCAGCGCCGGGCAGCCAAACGGCTTGGCCGCCACCGCATCGGCCTGGGCCGACCAGAACGTGCGCAACTCGGCGACCGGCAGGGCCAGGCTCATGTCGAACGGAGCGCTGGCGTCGGTGCCGAGGCCCGGCAGGGCGACCTTCAGGCCGCTGAACGCCTGGGTGATGTCGCTGGCCATCGCCACGTCCAGGCGCATGTCCTGGTGGGTGGCGTCGAGCCGCGTGTAGCCGAAGCTCAGTGCCGGCACGCGCGCGGCGATGCGGTTGGCATCGGCTTCGCACGAGGCGGGAATCTGCATCTGGTTGGCCACCGGCTCGCCGGTCTTGGCCGATTCGGCCTGCGCATGGGCCTTGAACATGGCGAGGAACAGCGGATCCTTGCCACTGGCAATCAGCGGCAGCAGGTGGCTCAGGTCGACCAGGCCCACGGCCTGCTTGCCGTAGCCCTTGGCCTTGGCCAGCTTGGCCAGCCGACCGTCGTCCTGCAGGCTCCTGGCCGGACGATCCAGCCCCAGCGCCTGGCGCAGCAGGGCGTCGGAGGCATCGGCCGGCAGCAGCGCGGCGATCGCCTGCTTGCCCACCACGGCGAGGATCACTTCGGTACCCGACTCGGCAGAGACATGGCGACGATAGCTGACGTCGCCCAGCTTGGCGGTGTCGAACTTCTTGCCGTAGGCGGTTTCCAGCCGGCCGATGAAGGCGTCGAACGCCTTCGGATCGCTGAGCTGGAAGCGTGCGACCGGCGCCAGGCCCAGGCCGTAGAACGCCGAATAGCCCTTGGCGTCGAGGCCGGCGTTCTGGATGAACTGCTCGATGGTCTTGCCGTCGAGCTCGGCCGCGAAGGCGCGCAGCAGGTTGGCGGTGTCCGGATCCCTGGCCTTCAGCTCGTCGGCTGCGGCCTTCAGCTGCGCAACCTGTGTGGGCAGCTGCACGTTGGCCTGGGCGAACAAGGCGGCGCGGGTGTCGTCGTCCAGTACGTCAAGATTGGCCGCTACGTACGGCGTATCCGCCGGAACGAAGGCCAGCGGTGCATCCTTGTCCTTGTGGCTGCAGGCGGCCAGCAGGATGCCTGCCACGCCGAGCGCCAGCGCGCGCTTCATCGGTCGCATAGTGTTCCCCAGTGAGTGTGGTGTCGCAGCGGCCATTATGCCGCGGGTTGATGTCACGCCGCAGCCGGTCAGCGGGCGAGCAGTTCGCCGAGCACCGCCATGCGCACGAACACGCCGTTGCCGACCTGTTCCAGGATGCGCGACTGGGCGCCATCGGCCACGTCGGAAGCGATCTCGATGCCGCGGTTGATCGGCCCCGGGTGCATCACCAGGCAGCCCTTGCGCGCCCGGGCCAGGCGAGCGGTATCCAGTCCGTACTGGCGGAAGTAGGCCGCTTCGTCGGGCAGGTCGGTCTGCGCCATGCGCTCCTTCTGCAGACGCAGCATGATGACGGCGTCGACACCCTCGATGGCCTGGTCGAAATCCTCCACGAATCGGCACTGCGGAAATTCTTCCGCGTCAGGCATCAGCGAGGCCGGTCCGCACAAGCGGATGTCGCGCACCCCCAGCGTGGCCAACGCGTGCACATCCGAGCGGGCCACGCGCGAGTGCTTCACGGCGCCGCAGATGGCCACGCTGAGATTCTCGAAATCCGGGCGGTGCTGACGGATGGTGAGC
>DASUJJ010000106.1:0-4625 GCA_036279335.1 Dyella sp. | reverse complement strand
ATTCCACGCCCTGCGCGCGCATCATCTCCACCGTGGCGTAGATGTCGTCGGTGAAGCAGGCGATGTGCTGGATGCCTTCGCCATGGTAGGCGTCGAGGTACTCGTTGATCTGGCTCTTGGGGTCGTTCGACTCGTTGAGCGGGATGCGCACGATGCCATCCGGTGCGGTCATCGCCTTGGACACCAGGCCGGTCTTGGCGCCCTGGATGTCGAAATAGCGGATCTCGCGGAAGTTGAACAGGCGCTCGTAGTAGTCCGACCACTTCTGCATGTTGCCGAAGTAGAGGTTGTGCGTGAGGTGGTCGATGAAGGTGAGCCCGAAGCCGGCCGGGTTGGGGTCGGCACCCGGGATCGGTTCGTAGTCGCCGTCGTAGATGCTGCCGGCCGCGCCGTAGCGGTCCACCAGGTAGAGCATGCAGTCACCGATGCCCTTGACCACCGGCGCGTTCACCGCACGGGTGTCGGCCTTGTGCTCCACCGCCTCGCCGCCGTTGGCCAGCACGCCGGACAGCACCTCGCTGCCGGGCTTCTTGAAGCGGATCGCGAAGCCGCACGCGCTGGGGCCATGCTGGGCGGAGAAGTCGGCGGCGAACGAATCGGGCTCTTCGTTGAGCAGGAAGTTCACGCCGTTCTGGCGGTACACCGTGATCTTGCGCTGCTTGTGGCGGAGCACCGCGCTGAAGCCCATGCGCTTGAACAGGTCGTGCATCGCGGCTGCCTGATCAGCCGGCGCGGCGAACTCGACGAACTCGAAGCCGTCGATGCCCATCGGGTTCTCGAACGTGGTGACCTGCATGCCGAGATTGGGCTGGGTGAGGTTGGGTTGGGCGGTCATGGCGCTCTCCTGCGTTCGCTGCGCTAATGTCGGGAATGCGGCCAGGCCAGCATGCGCTGCTGACGTAAAGGCTGCCTGAGCCCACCGTTATAGTTACATATGTAACCACTTGCAAGGAGCATCGCCGCAGTGCCCACCGCCCGCAAAGCCACTCCTCCCGGCGTGCAGCACGCGCCGCTGCAGCTGGAGCACTTCCTGCCGTACCGGCTGTCGATCCTGTCCAACACGATCAGCCAGGGCATCGCGGAGGACTACCAGCAGCGCTACGACCTGAGCATGACCGAGTGGCGCGTGATGGCGGTATTGGCCCGCTACGAGGGGCTTTCCGCGCGCGAAGTGGCCGACCGCACGGCGATGGACAAGGTGGCGGTGAGCCGCGCGCTGGCGCGGCTGGTCGAGGCGGGTCGGGTCAGCCGGCACATGGACGCCGACGACAAGCGCCGCTCCGTGCTCGATCTCACCGAAGCGGGCTGGGCCATCCACGAAGTGGTGGCGCCGATGGCGCGGGCGCGCGAGCAGGCGGTGCTGGACATGCTCAGCGAGGAAGAACGCAGCTGGCTGGTGCGCATCCTGGACACGCTGCAGCGAGGCCAGGAGCGGGGAATGGGTAAACGAGGAGTGAGTAACGAGGAGTGAGGAGTGAGAGAAGGGCGCGTTTGGCGCTGCCTGCTTGCTCTCACTTCGTCCCGATCCTTTGTCTGACCCGCCAGATGCGGGCGCGGAGCGGGAAGCGCTCCCACTCACTCCTCACTCCTCTCCACTCACCCCCCGCCTTGTCACTTGACCCCGTGCATCAGCCGGGCGATCAGTGGTGCGATGAGGAACAGCAGCGCGCCGCCGCCGGCGAGGATCCAGAAGCCGATGGTGTAGCCGTGCAGCGCCGACGCGGTGGTCATGCCGCCTTCGCCGCTGATCAGGCCGGCGAAGATGCCGGAGATGTTGTTGCCGATGCCGGTGGAGAGGAACCAGCCACCCATGCCGAAGCCGACCAGCCGCATCGGCGCCAGCTTGGTCACCATCGACAGGCCGATCGGCGACAGGCACAGCTCGCCCACCGACTGGATCACGTAGACCATCACCAGCGTCCAGAACGGAATCTTGCCGCTCGGATCGACCAGCTGCGACAGCGCGAACCACAGCAGCGCGAAGGCCAGCCCGTTGAAGATCAGGCCCAGCCCGAACTTGCGCGCGATCGAGGGATTGGCGCGGCCCAGCCGCACCCACACCCACGCCAGGATCGGCGCGAACACGATGATCGCCACCGAGTTGACCGACTGGAACCACGCGGTGGGGAACTCCCAGGTGCCGATCGTGCGGTCGACGATCTTGTCCGCCAGGAAGGTGAAGGAGCTGCCGGCCTGCTCGAAGAAGCACCAGAACAGCACGTTGAAGATGAAGATGATCAGCATCGCGATCACCCGGTCGCGCGACACCGGCCCCTCGCGGATGCCCTCGACCAGCAGCAGCACCGACAGCCCGACGAACAGCAGCCCCAGCGGCCAGGCCAGCGTCTCGGCGCCCAGCGACAGCAGGAAATAGAACACCGGAATCGCCACCAGCGCGCCGATGACCACCATGGTCATCCGCGCCGGGCTGGCGCTGGCCGGCGGCAGGCCGATGCTGCCCAGCTGGCGGCGACCGAACCAGAACCAGATGAAGCTCAGCAGCATGCCGATGCCCGAGGCGATGAACACGTACTTGTAGGCCGGCATGTCCGAGGTGCCGAACACGCGATTGGCGAGGATGCCGGTGAGCAGCGGCGCCACCATCGCGCCCAGGTTGATGCCCATGTAGAAGATGGTGAAGCCCGAATCGCGGCGGTCATCCTTCGGCCCGTACAGCTGGCCGACCATGGTGGAGATGATCGGCTTGAACAGCCCGTTGCCGGTGATCACCGTGGCCAGGCCGAGCATGAAGAGCTGCTGGTTGGGCAGCGCGATCATGAACAGGCCGGCCGACATGATCACCGCGCCGAGCAGAATCGAGCGCTGGTAGCCGATGATCTTGTCCGCCACGTAGCCGCCGAAGATCGCCGCCGCATACACCAGCGCCAGATACGCCCCGTAGGTGAAGCCGGCCGACTGCTCGCCGGTAGGGCTGCCGCCGTAGAACTGGGCCACGATGTACAGCACCAGCGCCCAGCGGATGCCGTAGAACGCAAAGCGCTCCCAGAACTCGGTCATGAACAGCATCCACAGCGGACGCGGATGGCCCAGCGTCTGCGGGAAGTCGGGCGCGTCGGGCGCGGGCGTGGCGGTGTTGGTCATGCGGGTCCCCTGGGCAGTCGCAGAATCTTCCGAACCCTAGCGGGTCATTCGGCAGATTGCATCAGGGACTCGAACGTGAGGCCTGCAGCGGGAGGATCGGCGCAGGAGCTGGCACTCACTCGCTGCGTTTGCCTCACGGCTCGCGGTAATGGCTGCTGCGTGGAGCCTGCCGCTCGGGAAGCCACGCATCGGCGCAGCGCGCGCGGCGTCACCACCCTCCCTACTGCTCTCGCTCCATCCGCTGCGGCGCCCTTCCCTCGTCAAGCGCCCCGCGGGCGCAAGGTGGTGCGCACCTCGAACAGCTCGGGGAAGAACTCCAGCTCCAGCGCTTTCTTGAGGAACGCCACACCCGACGAGCCGCCGGTGCCGCGGCGGAAGCCGATGATCCGCTGCACCGTGCGCATGTGGCGGAAGCGCCACAGCTGGAACTGTGTCTCCAGATCCACGAAGTCCTCGCACAGCGCGTACTCGCGCCAGTATCGGTCGGTGTCGCCGTAGATGCGCTCGAACACCGGCAGCAGCTCGGCATCCGATGCGTGCGGCTCGCTCCAGTCGCGCGCCACGTGCTTGCCCGGCACCGCGTGGCCGAAGCGCGCCAGGTACCGCAGAAACTCGTCGTACAGGCTGGGCGCCTCCAGCACCGCGCGCAGCTGCGCCTGCCCGGCCGGGTCGTGATCGAACACCTTGAGCATGCCCGCGTTCTTGTTGCCCAGCATGAACTCCATCACCCGGTACTGCAGCGACTGGAAGCCCGAGGACGGCCCCAGCGCCTCGCGGAATTCCAGGTATTCCGACGGCGTCATCGTCTCCAGCACCGTCCACTGCTCGATCAGCTGGCGCAGCACCGACTTGCACCGCGCCAGCACCTTGCCGACCTGCCACACCTGGTCACGCTGCAGGAAATCGATCGCCGCGCGCAGCTCGTGGATCATCAGCTTCATCCACAGCTCGCTCACCTGGTGCTGCACGATGAACAGCATCTCGTCGTGATGCGGCGGCTCGCTGCGCGGCTGCTGCGCCGAGAGCAGCACGTCCAGCCGCAGGTAGCCGCCGTAGGTCAGCCGGCCTTCCAGGTCGGTTTCGATGCCCGCTTCGAGATCGCGCCGGTTGTCGCTCATGGTTCTCTCATCGCCGTAGAAAGTGCACCTGCCCCGTTCTCGACCCGGCCGCTCATGCCTGATCCGTTCGCGCTGAGCGTAGCTTGCGCCCGCAGGCGAAGTCGAAGCGCCTCCCTCCTCGCACAGCTCTTCGACTTCGGCGCTGCGCGCCTACGCTCAGAGCGAACGGTGGAGAGAGTGCGGCGGCCCTATCGACTTCCGTTCGGCATCCCGACTCGGGAAGCCCTTTTGTCGCCGTTCCGGGCGAACGTCCGGCCACGACGCGGCGCCGGATCGTCAGCCCCCGCAATACCCATTCGCGCTGAGCGTAGCCTGCGCCAGCAGGCGAAGTCGAAGCGCCTGCCTGGTCGCACAACTCTTCGACTTCGGCGCTGCGCGCCTACGCTCAGAGCGAACGGGCGAGAG
>DASUJJ010000105.1:0-4362 GCA_036279335.1 Dyella sp. | reverse complement strand
CCCCCTTGATCGTCAGATCCGGGACCGCTGGCATGCCACATAGCTAGAACATAGATCGCGGCAAAAGCGTGCGTCAACAAAAACTTTACGATTCATGTCGTGGCAATTTTGCCATTCCCGGTAAGGGGATAGGTCGCCGCGTCGGCATTCGTTGTCTGCCGTGAGGCCCTGCGAGGGTATCGGGCGTCGCCGCAGAACGGTGATTCGATCGGGTTCCTCATGCACAAGATCCGGCTGCCAGCCCGGGCAGCGGGGCCGCTCGGCACGAAGGTGGGACTCTTTCCGGCAGGCTCGCGGGACAGTACCGGCAAGCGCCCGCCGCTGCCGGCATGCCTCACGCCCGGCCTCGCCTCAGGCGACGGATTCGGGGTCCTCGGCCACGGGGCCATGCAGCATGCAGCACACCGTTCCAGCGGCCACTCGGTCCGGGGAAGCTTGGTGAGCTACCGAGGTGCTCGGGCCGGCTGTTATTCTTCCGTGGAATCGGGTGTCCGCACGATCTTGCGTCTTGTGGATGAAACGGGAAGCCGGTGCGTCGCGCGTTTTCGCGCAACCAGTCCGGCGCTGCCCCCGCAACGGTAGGCGAGTGAATTCGCCGGACCATACAAGCCACTGTGCCCAGGCATGGGAAGGCGTGGTCCGGTACATGCGGCGTGCCGCGTGTCGCTCGCAAGCCCGGAGACCGGCCCGATTCGACTGTCCTGGCGGCTCGCGGTGGGCGAGGCTGCGGTGCGGATCGTGGCCATGCCGCGCGTCTGCGGCCGAGCTTTTCCTTCCACGATGTCCTGCCAGCTCATCCCTTGTTGAGCCGCGCGCGGGTGCACGGCGAAGGAAATCCAGCAGATGAACAGGACTCTTGTGGCGACCACCGTTGCGGTCGCGATTTTCGGCACAGGCTTGCAGACGGTGCACGCGCAGCAGGCCGGCAACACGGCGATGGACCCGGTGATCGTCACCGCCACGCGCACGGCGATCACGGTGGACGACGCGCTCTCCTCGGTGAGCGTGATCACCCGGGCCGACATCGAGCGGCTGCAGCCGACCTCGCTGATGGACGTACTGACCGGCCTGCCCGGCGTCACCTTTGCGCAGGCAGGCGGCATGGGCGAGCAGACCTCGCTGTTCCTGCGCGGCACCAACTCCTCGCATACGCTGCTGCTGGTCGACGGCGTTCGCGTGGGCACGGTGAGCGCGGGGCTGGCGGCGTTCGAGCAGATCCCGGTGGAGCAGATCGAGCGGATCGAGGTGGTGCGCGGCCCCCGTTCCAGCCTGTACGGCGCCGACGCGATCGGTGGCGTGATCCAGGTGTTCACCCGGCACGGCCAGGCCAACGGCAAGCTGGCGCCATCGTTTAGCGTAACCACCGGCAGCCGCGGCACCGTCGGCGGCCAGTTCGGCCTGTCCGGCGGCGACCGCCATGCCTGGTACAACCTCAGCCTGGGCGGGGAGTACACCCGCGGAATCAACGCCTGCCGCGACGGGGCCGGCACGGTGTTCGCCGGCTGCTTCGCCAACGAGCCGGACAAGGACGCCTTCCGCAACACCAACGCGCTGGCCAACGCGGGTTACCGCTGGGACGACGGCACCGAGCTGGCCGGCACCTGGCTGCGCAGCCGCAACTATGTGGAGTTCGATGGTGCGCCGTACGGCAATCAGGCGCTCAACGTGCAGCAGGTCGCCGGGGCGCGCCTCACGTTCCGGCCGCTGGCGTTCTGGCAGGTGACCGTGAGTGCGGGGCAGAACCTGGACAAGGCCACCACGTACAACGACGGCGTCTACCTGCGCTACTCCGATTCGCGCCGCAACCAGGCCTCCTGGCAGAACGACCTCAACCTCGCAGACAACCAGTTGCTCACGCTGGGTGCGGACTACCAGCAGGAGCATCTGGCCAGCGATACCGGCTACCTCGCCAGCACGCGCCAGGACACCGGCGTGTTCGCCCAGTACCAGGGCACGTTCGGCCGCCACGAGCTGCAGCTGTCGGCGCGCCACGACCACAACGGCCAGTTCGGCAACCACGACACGGGTGCCGCCGCCTGGGGCTACCGGCTGGACCACGGCCTGCACCTGTCGGCCAGCTACGGCAGCGCCTTCCACGCGCCCACCTTCAACGACCTGTACTACCCCTACGGCAGCGGCAACCCCGATCTCCGGCCGGAAAGCTCGCGCAGCGCCGAGCTGGGCGTCACGCAGCAGGGCGACGGCTGGAACTGGGCGCTGAACGCCTACCAGACCCGTATCAGCCAGCTGATCGCGCTGGACAGCAACTACTTCCCGCTGAACATCAGCCACGCGCGCATCCGCGGCATCGAGGGCCAGCTCGGCGCCACGCTGGCCGGCTGGCGCTGGCAGGGCTACCTGACCTGGCAGCAGCCGCGCAACGACGACGGCGGCGCGAACGACGGCCACTGGCTGCCGCGACGACCGGAGCGCACGGCGCGGATCGATCTGGACCGCCGCTTCGGCGACTTCACCGCGGGCGCCACCTGGAACGCGGCCGGCGCCCGTTACGACGACATCGCCAACACCCACCGGCTGGGCGGCTACGCCACCGTCGACCTGCGCGCCAGCTATGCCTTCGCGCCGGGCTGGGAGCTGGAGGGGCGGCTGGCCAACGCGTTCGATCGCCGCTACGAGACCGTCTATTACTTCAACCAGCCGGGCCGCAGCTGGTATCTGACGCTGCGCTACCGCCCGGGCTCCTGAGGCGGCCTCAGGCCACCGGCGCGGCCAAGGCGAGCTCGGGTCGAACGGGCAGGATCCCACTCCCTATCCGTTCGCCCTGAGCGTAGCCGCGCAGCGGCGAAGCCAAAGGGCGAGGCCGCTGACCACGGCCACGCCCAACCGCGGCGGCCCCTGCCTTCCGACACGGTGGGGACTTCAGGCACATACACTGGGGCACCGACAGCGGGCATAAAGCGCGCACGTCCGACACTCTGTCCCCTGCGGCCGGGGCGTGGTCCGTGAGCTCAGCGCACACTCGCGCTGTCCGGCCATCCCCACCGCGGCCCACGGAAGCGCCATGAACATCTTCGCCCCCATGATCCGCCGCCCGGTCGGCACCTCCCTGCTCGCCGCGGGGCTGGTGCTGGCCGGCATCTGCGCCTACCTGCTGCTCGGCGTGGCCGCGCTGCCGTCGCTCGAATTCCCGGGCGTCTACGTGGTGGCGCAGCAGCCCGGCGCCAGCGCGCAGACCATGGCCAGCACCGTGCTGGCACCGCTGGAACGGCACCTGGGGCGCATTCCCGGGGTGGACGAGATGTACGGCAACGCCAGCGAGGGCTCCGCCTCGGTGATGGTGCGCTTCACCTTCGACCGCTCGGCCGACAAGGCCGCGCGCGACGTGCAGTCGGCCATCAATGCCGCCGCGCCGGACCTGCCCAGCGGCATGCCGGCGCCGCCGCAGTACTTCAAGTTCGACACCGCGCAGATCCCCATCCTGTTCATCACGCTGACTTCCAGCGGCCTGCCGCAGGACCAGCTGTTCGACCTCGCCGACACCCTGCTCAAGCCGGCGGTGGCGCAGATTCCCGGCGTGGCCCAGGTACAGGTGTTCGGCGGCACGCCGCATGCGGTGCGGATCGAGCTCGACACCGCCGCGCTGGCGGCCAAGGGACTCACTCCCACCGACGTCAGCAACGCGCTGCGCGCGGCCAACGTCACCTCGCCGCAGGGCACGCTGAGCAACGGCCGCACGCAGACCACCGTGTTCGCCAACGACGCGCTGCACGAGCCGGAGGAGTTCGCGCGGCTGCTGATTGCCAGCCGCAACGGCACCGCGGTGCGCCTGTCCGACGTGGCGAAGGTCTACGGCGGCCAGCAGGACAAGTACCAGGGTGCCTGGTTCAACGGCAGCGACACGGTGGGCCTGCAGATCAGCAAGCGGCCGGAGGCCAACGCGGTGGCGACGGTGGAGGCGATCCGGGCCAAGCTGCCGCAGCTGCGCGGTTCGCTGCCGGCCAACATCACCATTACGCCGGTATTCGACCTCACGCAGACCACCAAATCGGCGCTGCACGAGGTGGAGATGGCGCTGCTGATCTCGATCGCGATGGTGGCGCTGGTGATGCTGGTGTTCCTGCGCCGCGTGCGCCCCACCCTGATCGCCATGCTCAGCGTGCCGCTGTCGCTGGCCGGCGCATTCGTGGCGATGTGGGCGCTGGGCTACACGCTCAACACGCTGTCGCTGGTGGCGCTGGTGCTGTGCATCGGCTTCGTGGTGGACGATGCGATCGTGGTGATCGAGAACATCGTGCGTCACATGGAGCACGGCGATGCGCCGCTGGAGGCCTCGCTCAAGGGCGTGCGCGAGATCGGCTTCACCGTGGTGTCGATCACGCTGTCGCTGGTGGCGGTGTTCGC
>DASUJJ010000104.1:0-7635 GCA_036279335.1 Dyella sp. | reverse complement strand
GGTATCCGCGTGAGCACCTTGCAGGCGCTCACCGCCATGCTCAACGCCGGCATCGTGCCGGTGGTACCGGAGAAGGGCTCGGTCGGTGCCAGCGGCGACCTGGCGCCGCTGTCCCACCTGGCGATCGTGCTGCTGGGCGGTGGCGAGGCGTTCTACCAGGGCGAGCGCATGCCGGGCGCCGAGGCGCTGAAGCGCGCCGGGCTGGAACCGATCCGGCTGTCGTTCAAGGAAGGCCTGGCGCTGAACAACGGCACCGCGCAGATGCTGGCCACCGGCGCGCTGGCGCTGGACACGCTGGAGCGCCTGCTCGACACCGCCGACCTCGCCGCGGCGATGACGCTGGACGCCTTCGCCGGCCGCAGCGGCGCGCTGCGCGAGGAGGTGCACGCGCTGCGCCCGCATCCGGGGCAGGTGGATACGGCGGAGCGCGTGCGCGCTCTGCTCGATGGCTCGACCCTCGTCGACATCCCGTATCACCTTGTGCCGCGCTTTCGCCAGTGGGCGTCGGATGCCTGGGCCGAGCCGGAAGATCAGGCGCTGAGCTTCGACATCGGCTGGGAATGGGTGCCGGCCAATCAGCGCCACGGTCGCGAGGCGTTCTACAGCCGCTTCCTGCCATTCAAGGGTGGCAAGAAGCACCAGCCGCAGGACGCGTATTCGCTGCGTTGCATGCCGCAAGTGCATGGCGCCGTGCGCGATGCGTGGGCGCAGGCTTGCCGCGTGTTCGATATCGAATTGAACGCGGTCACCGACAACCCGCTGATCTTCCCCGACAACACCGACGCGCAGTTCATCGAGGAGCAGGTGATCTCGGCCGGTCACTTCCACGGCATGCCGCTGGCGCTGGCGATGAGCTACGTGAAGGCGGCCATCCCGGTGCTGGCCTCGATCTCCGAGCGCCGGCTCAACAAGCTGGTCGACCCAGCCACCAACGACGGTCTGCCGGCGTTTCTCACCGGCAACGAGGACGCCACCGATTCCGGCTTCATGATCGTGCAGTACACCGCCGCGGCGCTGGTCAACGACCTGGCCACGCGCGCGCATCCGGCCAGCGTGTATTCGGTGCCGACCAGCGCCAACGCCGAGGACCACGTGTCGATGGGCGCCAACGAGGCGCGCCACGTGCTGGAGATGTGCGAAGACCTCGGCCACGTGCTGGCGCTGGAGCTGTACACCGCCGCGCAGGCGCTGGACTACCGCCAGGAAATGCTCAACGCCGCGCGCCGCCTGGCCGCCCGTGGCGACTGGCGCGCGCTGGCCGCCAAGATCACCAACGCGCCGCGCGAGGACGGCCCGCACTACGCGCAGTTCGTTAACGAGGTGAAGGCACTTACCGCCGCGCTGGCCGAGGTGCGCGACTACCACGCCGGCGCTGCCGTGAGCCGCGCGCACGATCGCCTGCGCCAGCACATCGCCTTCATGCACCGCGACCGCGCGATGGACGGCGACGTGCGTACCGTATGCGAGCTGGTGGCGCGCGGCACGCTGCTCGACGCCTCGGTCTGAGCTTGCGCCGGCCCGACCTTTCCACTGATGTTTCCGGTGCGCCGCTGGGCGCGCCACGATCCCGGAGTTACCCCATGAGCCTGATCCAGACCCCCGTTTCCTTCGGCGAGCTGATCGACAAGATCACCATCCTGGAGATCAAGTCGCAGCAGATCCGCGACGAGGCCAAGCTGGCCAACGTACGCACCGAACTGGATCTGCTCAACACCATCTGGGCCGCGCATCCGGCCTCGCAGACCGACATCGCCGACGAGCGCGCGCGCCTGCGGGCAGTGAACCAGGCGCTGTGGGAGATCGAAGACCACATCCGCCTGAAGGAAAAGGCCCAGGCCTTCGACGCCGAGTTCATCGAGCTGGCCCGCGCGGTCTACTTCCGCAACGACGAGCGCGCCGCGGTGAAGCGCGAGATCAACCTCAAGCTGGGCTCGCAGCTGGTGGAAGAGAAGTCCTACCAGGATTACCGCGCGGTTTGAGCGGCCTGTAGGAGCGCACCCTGTGCGCGAATGCTCTTCGTCACGTGACGGAAAGCCCTCGCGCACAGAGCCTGCCCTCGACTCGATCGGGGGGTGCGCTCCCACAGGGCCTCGATCACGAGCCGTGTGCCGCCGCAAACGCCTCGAACCGCTCGATCACGTCGTCGGCCGTGATCAGGTCCATCACGCCCGGTTTCTCGATCTTCGCGCCCCAGGGCAGCTCGCTGGCGGGCTTGCCGCGGAAGGCGCGCGCGGCGTCGTCGTAGCGGTTCACGCACCAGCGGCGGTCGGAGTAGGGGCCGGAGCGGTCCGGATTGCTCGCCGCGTGCAGGCCCAGCACCTTGGTGCCCACTGCGTTGGCCATGTGCATGGGGCCCGAGTCCGGCGTCAGCAGCAGGTGGGCACGGCCGAACAGCGCCAGCGCCCGCTTGAGCGTGTCCTTGCCGGTGAGGTCGAGCGGTGCCTGCGTGGCGGCGGCGAGCACGGCGTCGGCCATCGCGCGCTCTTGGGAAGACGGCCCACCGACCAGCGCCACGCGCCAGCCCCTGGCCATCGCATGGTCGATCACCGCCGCATAGCGCTCGGCGCGCCAGTTGCGCAGGGCGTGGCTGGAGGTGGGGCTCACCAGCAGGGTGGGCTGTTCGCCCGGCAGCTGTTGCTGCGCCCACTCGCGGTCCGCATCGGGGATGGGGATGTTCCAGCGTACCTGGGTCTGCTTCAGGCCCAGCGGTTCGCAGAAGCTGCCGATCGCATCGAGCACGTGCTCGCCGGTGCGCGCGGGGATGCGCTCGTTCACCACCAGGCTGTGCAGATCCTTCGAGCGGGCGCGGTCGTAGCCGATGCGGCGCTCGGCGCGGATGCCCAGGCTCAGCAGATTGGAACGCAGCGCCACCTGCATCTGCAGCAGGGCGTCGAAGCGCTCGCCCTTGAGTTCGGCATGCACGGCGCGGATGCCGGCGCGGCCGGCGCCCTTGTCGAAGGTGACGAAGCGCACGCCCGGCAGGTCGCCCACCAGGCGGCGTTCCAGCTTGCCGACGATCCAGGTGAGCGCAGTCTCCGGCAGCGCCTGCTGCAGGGTGCGCACCAGCGGTACGACGTGGGTGACGTCGCCGATGGCAGAGGTGCGCAGCAGGCAGATCGAGGCGGGTGCGGGCATCGGCTTGGGCTACATCGGCTTGGGCTGGACAGGCTTGGGCTAGAATCGGCAAGCCATGAATGCAGACAGCGCGCCGGACATGCCGGGCACGATCGTGCGTGAACAGATCCGCCGGAACGCGGAAGGCGTGATTCTGTTCGACCCCGGGGTGTCGCCACAAGTCGACCATGACTGGTTCGATCCCGATCATTGGCGCCGCCACGGCGTGCTGCAGTCGCAGCCGGGCGGCCGCGGTGGCGTGGCGGTGATCGACACGCCCGCGGGCGAATGCGTGCTGCGCCACTACCGTCGCGGCGGGACGGTGGCCGTGCTGATGGGCGATCGCTACCTGTGGACCGGTGCCGCGCGCACGCGCTGCTTCGCCGAGTTCCGCCTGCTGCAGACGCTGTGCCGGCTCGGCCTGCCGGCGCCCGAACCAGTGGCCGTGCGCTATCGCCGGCGCGCCTTCTGGTACAGCGCCGACCTGATCACGCGCCGCATTCCCCGCAGCGACACGCTGGCCACACGCATGACCGCGACCGGCATCAGCCGGGAACTGGCCGAAGAAGTGGGCGCGCTGGTGGCGCGCTTCCATCGCGAAGGCGTGTGGCACGCCGATCTCAACGCACACAATGTGCTGGTTGCGCCAGATGGCTTGTACCTGATCGATTTCGATCGCGGCCGCTTGCGCCCGCCGGCGGATGGCTGGCGGCAGGCCAACCTGCAGCGGCTGCGCCGATCGCTGATCAAGCTGGGTGCGGCCGAGGGGCGTCCCGAGGCGTTCGATCGCGACGTGTGGGCCGCGGTGCTGCGCGGCTACGAGCGGACCTTCACTGCATGAGCTGGGCACTGCACTTTCTCGGCACCGGGGCCGCGCACGCGGTGGAGCTGGGCTCGTCTGCCGCGGTGGTGGAGCGTGACGGCGAGCCGCTGCTGCTGATTGACTGCGGTCCGGACACGCTCGACCGTTACCACGCCGCCTACGGCGCCGTACCGCGGGCGCTGTACATCACGCACACGCACATGGACCACGTGGCGGGGCTGGAGCGGCTGTTCTTCAAGCTGTGGTTCGATCCTTCGCTGCGCGGTCGCGTGCGCATCTTCCTGCACGCCGAGCTGCTGCCCTGGCTGCAGATGCGCGTGGCCGACTATCCGGGCGCGCTGGCCGAGGGCGGTGCGAATTTCTGGGAAGCGTTCCAGCTGGTGCCGTGCACGAGGGGCTTCTGGCTGGACGGTTACTGGTTCGACGTGTTCGGCACGCGCCATCACCGTCCGGGCACCTCGTGGGGCATCGCGCTGCGTGGCAGTTTCGCCTACACCGGCGATACGCGGCCGATTCCCGAAATGCTGGCGCTGCACGCCGGCGGCGGCGAACGCGTGGCGCACGACTGCGGCCTGCTGGGCAATCCTTCACATACCGGCATCGACGACATCGAGCGCGAATACGACGCCGCGCTGCGCGCCCGCCTGGTGCTGTACCACTACGGCAGCGCTGCCGATGGCGATACGCTTGCCGCGCGCGGTTACGCCGTGGCCCGGGCCGGCGAGCGTGTTGCCCTGGACACCCCGCCAGCGGCCCGCGCCGACGCAGGCTGAACGTCGCCGCGCTTGTCTCGTTCAGGGCCTGCGGCTATTCTTCCGCCTCTTTGCCGGGTCGACCTGACCGGCACGTGCGGTACGCCTCCGGCTTGCCGTGCGATCGTCGCGACGGGATGCGCGTCGAGTGTGTTTTGCGGAGAAGTGTCCGAGTGGTTGAAGGAGCACGCCTGGAAAGTGTGTATACGGCTAAACCCCGTATCGAGGGTTCGACAAATTCGTCTGGAACGAATTTGGACAGCCGCCAGGCTGGCCCCGAACGAAAGTGAGGGGTGAGGCTCAGGACGAGCCGAACCATCCCGCCGGATGCGGCAGGATGTGAAAGGTTTTAGCGTGCGGAGAGGTGTCCGAGTGGTTGAAGGAGCACGCCTGGAAAGTGTGTATACGGCTAAACCCCGTATCGAGGGTTCGAATCCCTCTCTCTCCGCCAATTGATTGAAGTCAGCCACGGCGACAAGTCGTGCAGCGTCTATGGTGGCCCCGTCGGTCCCCCCGCGACGATAGTCCGCAAACCCCGCCAGGTCCGGAAGGAAGCAACGGTAGTGGATGATTCGGGTGCCGGGGTGTGGCTGGCGGGGCTGCCGCCTTTTCAGCGCCTGCGCAGCGTGCGGGCGCTCCCGCTGTCCTGATCCCGAAGCCCTCGCGGCGGCTGACTTGCCGGCCTCGACTTGGCACAATCGGGACTCGCCCCAAGATCAGCCGATTGAGCGCATGCCGCGCCGGCTCGTAGCCGTCGCCTGTGCTGGATACCGATACCGCGGTGGGCGGGCTGACCGCATCCGCGGCCGACGCATGAACGTCACGAGCAGGCTTTAACGCATGTCCTATCAGGTCCTCGCGCGCAAATGGCGCCCCCGCAAGTTCGCCGAGCTGGTCGGGCAGGAGCACGTGGTGCGCGCGCTGACCAATGCGCTGGACACTGGCCGCATGCACCACGCCTACCTGTTCACCGGCACCCGCGGCGTGGGCAAGACCACCATCGCGCGCATCTTCGCCAAGTCGCTCAACTGCGAGCGCGGCGAGTCGGCCGACCCGTGCGGCGAGTGCTCGGTGTGCACCGCGGTCGATGCGGGACGCTTCGTCGACCTGCTGGAGATCGACGCGGCCAGCAATACCGGCGTGGACGACGTGCGCGAGGTGATCGAGAACGCGCAGTACGCCCCGTCGCGCGGCCGCTTCAAGGTGTACCTGGTGGACGAGGTGCACATGCTCTCCAAGCCGGCGTTCAACGCGCTGCTGAAGACGCTGGAAGAGCCGCCGCCGCACGTGAAGTTCCTGCTCGCCACCACCGACCCGCAGAAGCTGCCGGTGACGGTGCTGTCGCGCTGCCTGAAGTTCAACCTCAAGCGCCTGCTGCCGGAGCAGATCTCCGGGCAGATGCGGCACATCCTCGCCGCCGAGAACATCGCCTACGAGGACGCGGCCATCGTCGAGCTGGCGCGCGGTGCGGACGGCTCGCTGCGCGACGGCCTGTCGCTGCTCGACCAGGCGATCGCCTACGGCGGCGGTGCACTCAAGGCCGACGACGTGCGCGCCATGCTCGGCAGCGTGGCGCGCGGCCAGGTGCTGGGCCTGCTGCAGGCGCTGGCGGCCGGGCAGGGCGAGGCGCTGATGCTCGAGTGCGCGCGCATTGCCTCCTACTCGCCCGACTTCGGCGGCGTGCTGGATGACGTCGCTGCCGTGCTTCACCGCATCCAGCTGATGCAGCTGGTGCCTGGCTATCAGCCCGAGGCGGGCGACGACAGTGCCGCGGAGGAGCTGGCTGCGCTCGCCGTGCAGTTCGCGCCGGAAGACGTGCAGCTGTATTACCAGATCGCCACCACCGGCCGCCGCGACCTCGTGCTTGCCCCGGACGCGCGCACCGGCTTCGAGATGGCCGTGCTGCGCATGCTGGCGTTCCGCCCCGGTGAGGCATCCGACGCGGCTGCCTCGGCGCCGCGTTCGGTGCCGGCCCGCGTGGCGCCGGCGGTGGCGTCGGTATCCAGCGCGGTGCGTGCGCCGATGGAACGCGCGCCCGCCGCGCCGACCGCAGCCGTCGCAGCGCCTCCGGCGGCGCCGGTCGAACGCGCGGTCGTTGCCCCGGCCCCGGCTCCTGCGCCCGCCGCAGCGCCGCCGCGTGCCGCGGTGCCGCTCGACGCGCGCGGCCTGCCTGACTGGGCGGCATTGATCGACCAGGCCGGCCTGCGCGGACCGCTCGGCCAGCTGGCGCAGAACGCCGCGCTGCGTGACCGCGACGGCCAGACGCTGACCCTGGTGCTGCAGGCATCGCACATGCATCTGGCGGTGGAGCCGATGGTGAGCCAGATGGAGGAGCAGGTCGGCCGGGCGCTGGGCGAGCGCATCCGCCTGCGCTTCGTCAGCGACGCCAGCGCGGCCAGCCACACGCCGGCGGCGCGGGCGGCCGAAGCGCGCGACGCGGCGCAGGCGCGCGCGGAGCAGTCCATCGAGGAAGACCCCCTGGTGCAGGCGCTGAAGCGCGACTTCGGCGCCCGTGTCGTACCGCAATCCATCAAGCCCGTGTCGGGCTGAGCACACATCGGAGTACACCCATGAGAGGACAGATCGGCCAGCTCATGCAGCAGGCCCAGCGCATGCAGGAAGACATGAAGCGCGCGCAGGAGGAACTGGCGCGGATGGAAGTCACCGGCAGCGCCGGCGGCGGCCTGGTTACCGTGGTGATGACTGGTGCGCACGAAGTGCGCCGCGTACAGATCGATCGCAAGCTGTTTGCTGACGATCCGGAGATGGCCGAGGACCTGGTGGCGGCGGCGATGAACGACGCGGTCAACAAGGTGGCGGCGGCAAGCAAGGATCGCCTCGGCGGCCTCACCGCCGGGATGAACCTGCCGCCCGGCTTCAAGATGCCGTTTTGAGCCAGGAGTGAGGGGAGAGAAGTGAGGAGTGAGAGTGCGGTCATCGGCGATC
>DASUJJ010000103.1:0-3413 GCA_036279335.1 Dyella sp. | reverse complement strand
CAGGGCGGCGTGCTGGGCGGCGACGTCAAGGACGTGCTGCTGCTGGACGTGACTCCGCTGTCGCTCGGCATCGAGACGATGGGCGGCGTGATGACCAAGCTGATCGAGAAGAACACCACGGTGCCTACCAAGGCCTCGCAGACCTTTTCCACCGCCGACGACAACCAGACCGCGGTAACCGTGCATGTGCTGCAGGGTGAGCGCGAGCGTGCCAGCGCCAACAAGTCGCTGGGCAAGTTCGACCTGCAGGGCATCGAGCCGGCGCCGCGCGGCATGCCGCAGATCGAGGTGACCTTCGACATCGACGCCAACGGCATCCTGCACGTGTCGGCCAAGGACAAGAAGACCGGCAAGGAGCAGAAGATCGAGATCAAGGCCGGCTCCGGCCTGTCCGAGGAAGAGATCCAGCGGATGGTCGCCGACGCCGAGGCGAACAAGGAAGAGGACAAGAAGTTCCACGAGCTGGTCGCCACCCGCAACAAGGCCGATCAGCTGGTGCACGCCACCCGCACCGCGCTGAAGGAGCACGGCGGCAAGATCCCGGCCGAGCAGATGTCCACCATCGAAGGCGCGCTGTCGGATCTGGAGAAGGCCAAGGACGGTGACGACAAGGCGGCCATCGAGTCCAAGGTCGAGAAGCTGGAGCAGGCCGCGCAGGCGCTTTACGCCGCGGCGCAGTCGGCCGGCGGTGAGGCCGGTGCGCAGTCGGCGCCGGGCGGTGGTTCGGCCCAGCCCGATGACGTGGTGGATGCCGAGTTCACCGAGGTCAAGGACGGCGACAAGAAGTAAGCATCGGCGATCGGTGCAGCCGATACGCGACAGCCCGCGCCGGAGCCGCAAGCCGGCGCGGGCTGTTTGCTTGAGTGGGGCAGGCAGGTCCGCGGGCCTGATGCAGGGGCGTGATCCAGGTTGTGGGTATCTGAATGAGCAAGCGTGACTACTACGAAGTGCTGGGCGTGGAGCGCAGCGTCAGCGAGGTCGAGCTGAAGAAGTCCTTCCGCCGCCTGGCGATGAAGTACCACCCCGACCGCTGCCCGGACGACCCCGCGGCCCAGGAGAAATTCAAGGAGGCCAAGGAGGCCTACGAGGTGCTCTCCGACCCGCAGAAGCGCGCCATGTACGACCAGCACGGCCACGCCGCGTTCGAGGCGGGCATGGGCGGCCGCGGTGGTGCGGGCTACGGCGACATGGGCGATATCTTCGGTGACATCTTCGGCGACATCTTTGGCGGCGGCGGGCGCGGGCGCCCGCGCCGCGGCGCGGACCTGCGCTACATCATGGAGCTGGATCTGGAAGAGGCCGTGTTCGGCATCGAGCGCACCATCGAGATCCCGACCCAGGTCAATTGCCACCACTGCAACGGCTCCGGTTCGGCAGACGGCAAGACCGTGCAGTGCCGCACCTGCCACGGCCATGGCCGGGTGCGCATGCAGAACGGCATCTTCTCGATCCAGCAGGCCTGCCCGCACTGCGGCGGCAGCGGCCAGACCATCGACCAGCCCTGCAGGCAATGCCACGGCGACGGCCGGCTGGAAGAAACGCGCAAGCTTGCCGTGCGCATTCCCGCGGGCGTGGATAACGGCGACCGCATTCGCCTGGCCGGACAGGGCGAGGCCGGTCCGGCGGGTGCCGAGTCCGGCGACTTGTACGTGGAGGTACGGGTGCGCGAGCACGCGATCTTCCAGCGCGACGGCAACGACCTGTATTGCGAGGTGCCGATCCGTTTCTCGCAGGCCGCACTGGGCGCACAGCTGCCGGTGCCGACGCTGGAGGGCGAGGTGGAGATAACCATCCCGCCCGAAACGCAGACCGGCCACCAGCTGCGCCTGCGCGGGCGCGGCGTGAAGTCGGTGCGCAGCGGCCGCCACGGCGACCTGATCTGCCGCGTGGTGGTGGAGACGCCGGTGCGGCTGACGCGCGAGCAGCGCGAGCTGTTCGAGCAGCTGGAGGCCACTTTCGCCGGCGACGAAGCGGAAAAGCACATGCCGCAGGCCAAGAACTGGGTCGATGGCGTCAAGCAGTTCTGGTCGCGCGTCACGTCCTGACGGGCGCGACATCGTCCACCGGCTGATGCCCGGCGGCAATTTCGTTGAAAGGGGATGGATGGATGGCCGAGATCGTTCGCGTTGCCGTCAACGGCGCCACCGGTCGCATGGGGCGGGCGCTGCTGGATCTGCTGCGTCGCGACCAGCGCTTCGACCTGGTCGCCGCCATCACCGCGCCGGATGCGCCGGAGATGGGCGCGCCGGTGGCCCACGGCAGTCGTCTTTGCTTCACCCATGACTGGTCGGCAGCCGGCCCACTCGACGTGGTGATCGATTTCAGCGGTCCGGAGGGGCTTGCCGCGGCGCTGAGGCATTGCGAGGCGAATGGCGTCGCACTGGTGGTCGGCACCACCGGCTCTGGCGACGATCTCACTCGCCGCCTGGATGCCGCCACGGCGCGCATTCCGGTGCTGCGCGCCGCCAACTTCAGCCTCGGCGTGGCCGTGCTCGCGCGCCTGCTGCGCGAAGCGGCCGCAGCGCTGGCCGACTGGGATCTGGAAATCATCGAGGCCCATCACGGCCGCAAGGAAGACGCGCCCTCCGGTACGGCGCTGGTGCTCGGCGAATCTGCTGCGCGGTCACGTGGCGTCTCGCTCGACGCGCAGGCGGTGTATGCACGCGAGGGACGCACCGGGCCGCGGCCGTCGGGAGCGATCGGCTTTGCCGTGGTGCGCGGCGGCGACATCGTGGGTGAGCACACCGCCATGCTGATCGGGCAGGGCGAGCGGCTGGAGTTGTCCCATCGCGCCACCGACCGATCGATCTTCGCACGGGGGGCGATCGAGGCGGCGCACTGGCTGGCCGGAAAGCCGGCAGGCAGCTATGGCCTGGACGCGATGCTGGCCGAGCGCGGCAGCCGCTGAGTTCGCTCAGTCCCTATGCGAAGCGTCGCGCGCGCGACCGGCGCCGTAGCGCGTGTCCAGCTTGCCGAACAGTTTCTTGAAGGCGCGTGAAAACTTGCCGCGCTTGGTCTTGCGCAGCTTTTCATCTTCGCTGGTCAGCCATGCCACCTGGATCACCCGTCGCTCACCCTCGTAGGGCAGGTGGCCGTGGAAGGAATTCTCGCAGCGCTTGAACACGGCGAACTCGCCGAACAACGGCTTGAGTTCCGGCACCACGACGTCGTCGATGTTGTCGATGCGATGCAGGAAGCGCAGGCAGCCATCGCTGGTGTCCGGCCATTGGGCATTGAGGTAGAGCAGGGCGGTGGCAATCTTCGATCGGCTGTCGGTGTGGATGGTGCCGTGGCGGCGGTTCAGCGAGCGGCACATCGTCACCAAGGTGGGATAACCACCCAGATGCTCGATGCCCAACCGCTTGCCGACGGCATCGGCAAATTCCGGTGCGGTCAGCTGATCCACCAGGTCG
>DASUJJ010000102.1:0-2962 GCA_036279335.1 Dyella sp. | reverse complement strand
GACATCAACAACCTGTCCTACGCATTGATGCTGCGCGACGCCCGCACCCAGGTGCTGCTGCCGGCGTTCGACAAGATCATCGCCAACCTGCGCGCGCTGGCGCACACCCACGCCGCGCTGCCGATGCTCTCGCGCACCCACGGTCAGACCGCCTCGCCCACCACGCTGGGCAAGGAGCTGGCCAACGTGGTCGCGCGGCTGGAGCGCCAGCGCAAGCAGCTCTCCGAGGTGGAGATCAGCGGCAAGATCAACGGCGCGGTGGGCAACTACAACGCCCACGCCATCACCTATCCGGAGCTGGACTGGCGCGCGTTCTCGCAGCGCTTCGTCGAGAGCCTGGGCCTGGGTTACAACGCCTACACCACGCAGATCGAGCCGCACGACGGCGTGGCCGAATACTGCGACGCGGTGCGCCGCGCCAATACCGTGCTGGTGGACCTGGCCCGCGACATCTGGGGCTACATCTCGCTGGGCTACTTCAAGCAGGCGCTGAAGGCCGGCGAAGTCGGCTCCTCGACCATGCCGCACAAGGTCAACCCGATCGACTTCGAGAACGCCGAAGGCAACTTCGGCCTCGCCAACGCGCTGCTCGGCCACTTCGCCGAGAAGCTGCCGATCAGCCGCTGGCAGCGCGACCTCACCGACTCCACCGTGCTGCGCGCGCTGGGCACCGCGTTCGGCCACACGCTGGTCGCGCTGGAATCGCTGGCCAAGGGCCTGGGCAAGCTGCAGGTCAACCCCGACCGCCTCGCCGCCGATCTCGACGCCAGCTGGGAAGTGCTCGCCGAAGCCGTGCAGACCCTGATGCGCCGCTACGGCCTGCCCGAGCCCTACGAGCAGCTCAAGGCGCTCACCCGCGGCCAGGGCATCACCCGGGATTCCATGCGCACCTTCATCGATGGCCTCGCCCTGCCGGCCGATGCCAAGCAGCGGCTGCTCGACCTGACGCCGGGTGGGTATGTCGGATTGGCCGAAGGCCTCGCCAAGGACATCTGACCGTCCCGCTTTCCAGTGACGTAAACGCCCCGGCCGCGTGCTCGGGGCGTTTCTTTATGCGCCAACCGCTTATCGTCCGACAGCGGCGGGCCCACCACCGGACGATCGGATTGCGTGCAGACGAGGTGGACCCAGGTCAGATGCCCGAGGAACCGATCATGACGAACCGTCTTGCCTCCTGCCGCTGTGGCCAGCTCACGGCCGAAGTGAGCGGCGACCCCGTGCGCAACTCGATCTGTCACTGCCTGGCGTGTCAGCGCCGTACGGGCGGTCCTTTTGCGCAGCAGGCGTGGTTTCATCGCAGCGACGTAGCCGTTGCGGGCACCTCCACCGCGTATGCGCGGACCGGGGATGAAGAGTCCACATGCACCTTCCTTCCACTTCTGTCCGATGTGCGGTGCCATCGTCTACTACGCGCCGGACACCATGCCGGACTTCATCAGCATCCTGGTGGGCGCCTTCGCCGATCCACAGTTCCGGACGCCCACGGTGTCCGTCTACGAATCGCGCATGCATCGCTGATGTGATGCCGCCCGCGGAGGCGGAACACTTCGATTGATCCGGGCGTCCTCCAAAGCGCCACAGCCACCACGCTGGGGTAACCTTTCATGCCTCGCAGCGGAGATCCCCCATGACCATCGAAACCGAAGACGACGTTGTCGCCCTCAAACGCATCGGCAAGATCGTTTCGTACGTGCTGCACGAGATGCTCGAGGCGGCCGAGCCTGGCATGACCACGCGCGAGCTCGATGCGCTGGGCGAGCGCCTGCTCGAGCAGCACGGCGCGCGATCGGCGCCCAGGCTGACCTACGGCTTTCCGGGCGCGACCTGCATCAGTCTCAATGAGGAGGCTGCGCACGGCATTCCCGGCGATCGCGTGATCCGCGCCGGCGACGTGTTGAACGTCGATGTCTCTGCCGAGCTGGGCGGCTATTTCGCCGACACCGGCGGCACACGAGTGGTGCCGCCGGGCAACCCGCAGAAGACGCGCCTGTGCCATGCCGCACGCACGGCACTGGAGCAGGCGATGAAGGTTGCGCGCGCGGGTCGGCCGCTGAACGGCATCGGCGCCGCCATCCAGCGCACCGCGAAGACCTACGGCTTCCGCGTCATCGAGAACCTCTCCAGCCACGGCGTCGGCCGGGCGTTGCACGAAGCCCCGGAGCACATCCCCGGCTACTTCGATCCGACGGACGAGCGCGTGCTTACCGAAGGCATGGTGATCACCATCGAGCCGTTCCTGTCGACCAAAAGCCGCATCGTCAACGAAACCGACGATGGCTGGACGCTGGTGGGTGCGCGCGGCAACCTGTCGGCGCAGTACGAACACACGATGATCATCACCCGGAGCGATCCCATCGTGGTCACCCGGCACTAGCCGGCCGTGGCTGGAAACTCACGCTGAAGCCGGGCTGGACCGTCACCCCCGGAACCCGCCGAGGCGACCTGACGTTAAAGCGCAGCGCGAGCCCCTGAGCGCGGTGCGGCTTGCCGGTGGGCGAGGAATCCCTCGGTCACCGGTCTGTCGGCCGGCAGCGCGGTGCGATGCTCCCGGCACAGATTGCAAGGATTAGTCCAAGCAGCCTCTCCTATCGAAGCGCCGAAACGGGCGCGCACGGGCCGGCGTGCTGTCCCGTGCGCGCATCCGCCCCTCACTCGTGGGCCGACCACGCCCGTCGCAGCCGCTGAGAAGCCGGCGCGCTCTGATGGCTGCGCTCGCCCTTGGCAATCGGCCGGAAAGGTGAAATTATTTACACCATGTCACTCACCACCCGCCAGGCCGAAATCCTCGCCTTTCTGCGCCAGCACGCGGCGGCGCAGGGCATGCCGCCAACCTTGCAGGAGATCGGCGCGGCGGTCGGGATCGAGCATCTCAATGCGGTGGTGAAGCACCTGCGCGCGCTGGAGGCCAAGGGCCACATCGCCCTGCTACCCAACCGCGCGCGCGGCATCCGGCTGCTGGATG
>DASUJJ010000101.1:0-3339 GCA_036279335.1 Dyella sp. | reverse complement strand
GGCATGGCGCTGCGGCCGGGCGGCCGGTACCGCTGCACCCAGCCGGCGCAGCCAGCGGTAGTGGGAGGCGATGCCGCCGAAGAACGTGCGGTGCGCGTGGTACGGCACGCCGAACTCGCGGCAGGTGGCCTCCACTACTTTGGCCACGGCCGGGTAGTACACGTGGCTGATGCGCACGAACAGGTGGTGCTCCACCTGGAAGTTGAGCCCGCCGATCAGCCAGCCCAGCACGCGATTGTCGCGCGCAAAGTCCACCGTGGTCCGCAATTGGTGGATCGCCCAGGGCGTTTCCATGCGGCCGCTGGCGTCGTCCGGCTCGGGAAAGTCGGCCTCTTCCACCACGTGCGCCAGCTGGAACACGATTGCCAGCAGGAACCCCGCCACGCCGGACACCGCCGCATAGAACAGCACCACCGTGCCCAGCGGATGGAAGGCCAGCGGCAGGCCGAACGCCAGCGTGAAAAACATCAGCTTGCCCAGCACGAACAGCGCCAGATCCCCGCCGCGCGGCCGCTCGAACGGGCGCTCGCCGATGCGGCCGGTGATCATGTCGCGGAAGTCGCCGTACAGGTGCCAGCGGATCGCCGTCACCGTGTAGAGCACCCACAGGTAGAGGTGCTGGAAGCGGTGCCACGGCCGTCGCGGCTGCCCGGGCGACAGCCGGCCGAGCACGCCCAGGTCGATGTCGCTGTCGTGCTGGGCGATGTTGACGTAGGTGTGGTGGTAGCGCGCGTGCTTCCACTGCCATATGTACGAGCTGCCGCCGACCAGGTCGAGCGTGAAGGCCATGATCCGGTTGACCCAGCGATGCCGCGAGTACGCCTGGTGGCCACCGTCGTGCATGATGTTGAAGCCGATCCCGGCCATCGCCGTGCCCAGCAGCAGGGTCAGCGGCAGCGCCTGCCACCATGCTCGCGCGAAGCACACCAGCGCGACGTAGGAGGCGGCGAACACCGCGAGGATGATCGCGGTTTTCGCATACATCGCCGCGCTGTCGCGCTGGGCGCAGCCGCGCTCCTTGAAGTCCGCTTCCACGCGCCGGCGCAGCTCGCGCTGGAACGCGTTGTCGCCATGGAAAGCGAGCCGCTCGCCGGGATGGGGCGCGGAGTTTTGGGCGTCGTCCCGAGATTGGATGGAGTCGTGGGACATGCGCAGCCTTTGCGGTGACATAACGTGGCGATGGTAGCCGTCCGCCCGGCGGCGGCGTGTGAGCGGAGCGCGATTTATGCGTTACCGAGGAACAGCAGCACCAGCCCCAGCGTTGCCGGCGCGGCCTGGATCCACAGCACCTTGCGGGTGGCAGTGAGCCCGCCGTACAGCCCGGCCACCAGTACGCAGCCGAGGAAGAACGCCTTCACGTGCAGCCCCTCGCTGCCGTCCAGCCACAGCCCCCACGCCAGCCCGGCCGCGAGGAAGCCGTTGTACAGGCCCTGGTTGGCTGCGAGCACCTTCGACTGCTCGGCGAATTCCGGCGTGAGGCCGAACGCCTGGCGTCCCGATGGCCGGTTCCACAGGAACATTTCCAGCACCAGAAACCACCCGTGCAGCAGGGCGATGATGGTGATGACGATGGAGGCGGCGGTAGTCATGGTCGGGTGGTCGATGCGGGAGATCAGGAGGCGCGGTCGGTACGGCGGAAGGTCACCACCAGCACGTCGCGGTGGGCCGGCTGCGTCGGGTCGAGCGGGGTCACCGGGGTGACGCCGTGGAACACGCGGGCGTCGTCCACCAGCGCGGCGTCCAGCGGATCGACCAGGGTGAAGCTCCCCAGCTCGGTACCGTCGGCGGTGTGGATGGTGGTGGTCCCACTCTCGATGTTCTGGCGGTCCACCATCAGCACCAGCACGTAGTCCACGCCGTCGCGGTGCACCCCCTCCGGTGTGGGTTCGCCCGCTTCGCCGGGCTTCGCCTCGATGCGGAACTGGTGCACCTCGATGTGCCAGCCACCCGCACGCGCGGCCAGCGCGCCGAACAGCGCGTGGCAGAAGCCGAGGATGCGGCGCAGGCTGGCGCCATCGGCAATTGCCGGCTCGATCGGCTCGAACCAGCGCTGGATGTCGCCCTGCAGCGGGTTGTAGGTGAGGCTCTGGAAATGCGGCTGGTGCGGCGCGCGCGCCAGCTGGCCGTCGTCGCTTACGGCGAAGGTGGCGTGCCGGCGGCGCCGATGGCGGCCCTGCGCGGCGAGGTAGCTATCCGGCGCCAGATTGTTCCAGCTGGCGGCGAAGGCCGGCCAGTCAGCGAGCGCGTCTGGCGCGTCGAGCAGACCGCCCATCACGCGGGCGGTGAGAAAGGCGAAACCGTCGCGCTGCAGGCGGTCGTCCAGCGTGGAAACGTCGGGGAGGGGAGACATCTGCAAAGCGTAGCAGTTGGCCTGCGGCGCGCGCCGTGGGCGATCAGGCGGGGAAGGCGCGATCCAGCCATTCCGGCACCGGCAGATCCTTCGAACGCAGGAACGCCGGGTTGAACAGCTTGGCCTGGTAGCGCGTGCCCGCATCGCACAGCACGGTGACGATGGTGTGGCCCGGCCCGAGCGCGCGCGCCAGCCGGATCGCGCCGGCCACGTTGACGCCGCTGGAGCCGCCCACGCACCAGCCTTCCTCGTGCAGCAGCCGGTGCGTCAGCGGCACCGACTCGTCGTCCGGGATCGACCAGGCCAAGTCGATCGGCGCACCGTCGAAATTGGCGGTGATGCGCGAGGAGCCGATGCCCTCGCTGATCGAGTTGCCGCTGGCGACCAGCTCGCCGGTGTTGACGTAGCTGGCCAGCGCCGAGCCGGCCGGGTCGGCCAGCGCGATGGTGACGCCGCGCTTGCGTGCCTTCAGCGCCCGGCCCACGCCGGCCAGCGTGCCGCCGGTGCCGCAGGCGCAGACGAAGCCGTCCACCGCGCCGCCGGTTTCCTCCCAGATCTGCGGGCCGGTGGTGGCTTCGTGCCAGTCGCGATTGGCCGTGTTGTCGAACTGGTCGGCGAACCAGGCGCTGCCCGGATCGGCCTCGTTCATGGCCGCAGCCAGCGCGCGCGCCTGATGCGCGTAGTGGCCGGGGTCCTTGTACGGCGCGGCCGGCACCAGCCGCACTTCGGCGCCGGTCACGCGCAGCGCGTCGATCTTCTCGCGGCTCTGCGTGGCCGGCATCACGATGATCGTGCGATAGCCGCGGCTGGCCCCCAGCAAAGCCAGCCCGATGCCGGTGTTGCCGGCGGTGCCTTCCACGATGGTGCCGCCGGGGCGCAGCACGCCGCGCCGTTCGGCATCCATCAGCAGGCCCAGCGCGGTGCGGTCCTTCACCGAGCCGCCGGGGTTCATGAATTCAGCGCGGGCGAGGATCTCGCAGCCGGTGGCC
>DASUJJ010000100.1:0-10374 GCA_036279335.1 Dyella sp. | reverse complement strand
CTCCTTGTCCAGGCCCGCTGCCTGCAACACCGCGCCTCCGCCATTGGAGAGTCCGGTGGCAATGATTTTCGTGTTCTGCGGGGTGAACGGCGCCTCGGCAGGGTAAGCGCGATCGAGCATGGCCAGGCCGAACTGCGCCGCCTGGATCACGTCGCGACCCCAGTCCGCTTCCGGGTGGTCGCCCGAGTGCAGCTGCTTGACCGCGATGCCGGCATCGGCAGGGGCCGGCCCGGGCTCGAACTCCAGTATCGCCTCGCCGCGTTTGGCGCGCGTGCCGTCCAGCTGCACGCCGCTGTCGTCGGCGTAGTCGAAGTAACCGGCGCCGGTGCCCTTGTCGGTGTAGGCCACGGCGCAGCCCTTCGGCAGGCCCCACGCGCCGGCCAGCGAAATCGCGCCGTATACGCCGCGCGAGCCGGACGACGGCGCCACCACCAGGCAGCGATGAGCGGCGTCGAACGCATCGGGCACCTGCAGCAGCACGCGGTGCGGCTGGCTGGCGCCGGGCACCCGCGCAAACGCCTGGAATTCGCGACCGGGCACGTCCGGCACGGCGCCGTAAACGGTGCCGTAACCGCCCAGCGGACCGAGGTCGGCGATGCCCTTCCAGCTGGTCTGGATGGCGCGCCGGCGCAGCTCGGCCGGCGTGGGATGGGGCGGATCGGTAATCGGCGATGGCGCGCCGGCCAGCCCGCCCAGGCCGAGGCCGGCGCTGAGCAGGTCATCATGATCGCGATGGTCGGTCACGCGGACATCGCCGGCGAGGAAATCGGGGCGGGACATCGCCGGCTCCTGTCGGGAGGGAGGGGTGGTGCACGCCGAAACGGCGAGCGCCAGCAAGGGCAGGCAGAGAGTGCGCGGCTTCATCCATGCACCATAGCAAGGGCGCGCGGCGCGGCCATCGTACGAAAGTCCATGGTCACGCCGCGCGCGTTGGGGCACGCGCTCGACGCCATCGCCATCGCCGGTTAAGTTGGCGCGATGCCCCGCCTGCTGATCGCCGACGACCACCCGCTGTTTCGCGCTGCCCTTCATCAGGCGGCAGCCGCCAGCGTGGCGGACTGCACCGTGCTGGAAGCGGCCGACCTGCACGCCGCGCTGGAGCAGTTGCGCGTGGATACCGACATCGACCTGGTGCTGCTCGATCTGCACATGCCCGGCAGCCAGGGCCTGTCCGGACTGGCCGCGCTGCGCGGCCAGCATCCGGGCGTGGCGGTGCTGGTGGTGTCCGCACACGACGAGCCGCGGGTGATCCGTCGCGTGCTCGATCACGGCGCCTCCGGCTTCATTCCGAAGAGCGCCAGTCCCGCCGAGATCGGCGAGGCGATCCGCGCCGTGCTCGACTGCCGCAGCTGGCTGCCGCCGGCGCTCGCAGCAGCTGTCGCCGCCCTGCCCGCCGACCCGGCCGATGCCGACCTCGCCGGCCGCCTCGCGCGCCTCACCGAACAGCAGTACCGCGTGCTCGCCCTGCTCGCCGACGGCCTGCTCAACAAGCAGATCGCCGATCGTCTGGCGATCCAGGAGCGCACGGTGAAAGCGCATGTGACGGCGATCTTCGAAAAGCTCGGCGTGCGCAACCGCACCCAGGCCAGCGGCGTGCTCAAGGCGCTGGAGCTGGGCGAGCCCGCGCGGGCGATGTGAGGAGGCGCACCGTCTCCGGTTGCGTCCTCCACCTGAAACGACTCGAGGCCGCAATTGCGGCCTCGAAACTTTCACCTTCACTCACACGCATTGCGATCAGCTATCGCCAAAGTAGATCTGCTTCGGCTGTGTGTACCGCTCCACCGGCATCGGCGGCGCACCTCGGCTGAAGCCACGGATCGGATCATCACTGCTGAGGCGATCGCCACGGATGTCAATCACGAAAACACGGAAATCCGCCAAGGTCAGCCGCTGATCGCGATCCGCGTCGTACCTCGCGAAGCGAGCCTTGAGCAACGCCATGGAGGCCGGCACCTCCGAGCGTGCCCACAACCCGTCGTGATTGACATCGGCCGCGTGAAACTGTGCCACTTCGGCAGCCGGCGGTGGCGTGATGACTGCGGCCACGTCGTTCGCCATGGCCGACCCGGCCATCAGGGTGCAGGCGACAGCTCCTACGCCAACAAACACGTTCAAGGCTTTCATGGCTATCTCCATGTCCGTGAAACATCGTCGATGGTCCAGACCACCGGCGGCTCAAGTATCGACATCAGTGTCGAGGTGCCGGGGGGCACGAAACCGCCCCGTTAGTTCTTACTCCTGAATGAAGAGTGCGTCAACCCGCAGTCATGCCCACAGCAGCCGGAAAAACATGCTGACGGGCCATCAATCGATGGAGCATCTGGTTCAGCGCAAGAGCCTTCAGTGGCTTGTAGAGAACGTCTACGCCCTCGCCCAACAGCATCTGCCGCAAATCGACGTCACGATCGGCGGTGAGCACGATGCTGGCCACGTCACCATGTGATGCGGCGAGCTCCCGCCACACCTCCAGCCCGGTCAGCCCGCCGTCCAGATGGTAATCGAGGATCTGGATATCCGGTCGCCACGGCGTCCCCAGTGCCTGTTCGAGAGTGCGGGCCGCGTGTACTTCCCATCCCCAGCCCGTGAGGAGGTGGGTGAGCGCGGCGAGCGCGGCCGGCTCGTTGTCCAGCACCAGCGCGCGGCCGATGGCCAGCGGCGGCACCGGCGCCGCGGCGGTCGCCACCGACGCACGCACCGGCTGCGCCCGCGGCACGTCGAGATGGAACACGCTGCCGCGCCCCGGCGTGGAGCGCAGGCCCAGCGGGTGATCGAGCAACGCCGCCATGCGCTGGGCGATCGACAGGCCCAGGCCCAGCCCCTGCCCGCCCGCGGCGCTGCCGCGGCGGAATTCCTGGAAGATCAGCTGCTGCTCGTCCGGCGCGATGCCCGGCCCGGTGTCCCACACCTCCACCCGCAGCGCGTCGCCGCGGCGGCGTACGCCCAGCAGCACGCGGCCAGACTCGGCGTAGCGCAGCGCGTTGGAGAGAAAGTTCTGCAGCACCCGGCGCAGCAGCTGCGGATCGGTGCGCACCCACGCGCTCGTGGCGACCACGTCGAAGCGCACGCCGCGATCACGCGCAATCGCGCCGAACTCGGCAGCCAGCGGATCGAGCACCTCGGCCAGCGCTACTTCGCGCGGCTGCGGATGCAGCCGACCGCCCTCCAGCCGCGCGATGTCGAGCAGGCCGGCGAGCAGACCCTCGGTGGCCGACAGCGCGCCGTTGAGATGCTGCGTGGTGGCCGCATCGGCGCCGCGCTCGGTGAGCGCATGGGCGAACAGCTGCGCGGCGTGCAACGGCTGCATCAGGTCGTGGCTCACCGCGGCAAGGAAGCGGCTCTTCGCCTCGTTGGCGCGCTGCGCCTCGCTGGAGGCTTCGGCCAGCGCGCGGGTGCGCTCGTCCACGCGCAGCTCCAGCGTTTCGTTCACCCGCTTGAGCGCGGACTCCGCGTGGCGGAACGCGGTAACGTCGGTGAAGGTGGCGACGAAGCCGCCGCCCGGCATCGGGTTGCCGCGGATCTCCACCACCGTGCCGTCCGGAAAGCGCCGTTCGGACAAGTGCTGAGTCCCGGCGCGCATGTGCTGCAGCCGACGATGCACGCGCGCCTCGCGCGTGTCCTCGTCGAACACCTCGCCGACGATGCCCAGCGTCACCGCGTAGCGCGTGAGATCGGCCACCGGCCGGCCCACCTGCAGCAGCTCCGGCGGATAGTCGAACAGGCTGGCGTAGCGGCTGTTCCACGCCACCAGCCGCAGCTCGGCATCCACCACGCAGATGCCCTGGCTCATGTTCTCCAGCGCCGCCTCCAGCACGCGCTGGTTGAAGCGCAGGTCCTGCGCCGCCTCGCCGACGATGGCCGCCACGGTATCGAGATCGCCGCGTCCCTGGCGGTGCACCACCTCCAGCAGCAATCGTGCGGAGGCCGCGCCGATCACCGCGGCCAGCTCGTGCTCCACCTCGGCCATGCGCGTGGCGCCGGCCAGCCCGCGCGCGGGCGCCTGCGCGAACAGGTGTTCAACGCGCTCCGGCGGCAGGAAACGCACCGCCAGCGCGCGCAGTTCCGCCACACCCACGTCGCCCACGCCGGCGGCGCCCGCCGCCTGGCCGTAGCGCGTGCCGGCCACCCAGGCGATCACCGCCACGTTCACCGCCAGGCTCAGCGCCACCGCGCGACCCAGCCGGCTCCAGTCGCCCAGGCCAAGCAGACGGTCCGGCGCCAGCCAGTCCTGCCCCAGCGGGCCGGTCAACAACCACGCCGGCACCTCGGGAAGCAATACCGGCAGCAGGATGTAGAACCACACCAGCGTGCCTGCGGCGAGTCCGGCCGCCACCGCGCGCGGCCCCAGCTGCGGCCGGTACATCGCCACCAGGAGCGCCGGCGCGAGCCCGGCCAGGGCGGAGAACGAAATCGCGCCGATGTCGGCCAGCGCGTCGTTGCGCGCCAGCACGCGGCTGTAGCCCCACGCCAGCAGGATCACGATGAGGATCGCCACGCGCCGCTGGGTGATGACCTCGCCGCGCAGGTCGCCGCGCTCGTCGCGGCCCCAGCCGGCGCGCACGCGCAGCGGCGCGATGAAGTGGTTCACCACCATCAGGCTCAGCGCCAGCGTGGCCACCACCACCATGCTGGTTGCGGCGCTCAGTCCACCCAGGAAGGCCACCAGCGCCAGTCCGTGACGCTCCTGCGCCATCGGCAGTGCCAGCACGTAAAGGTCCGACGGCACGCCGCTTGGCCCCAGCCACGCATCGCCCAGCCGCGCCAGCGGCAGGATCGGCAGCGAGATCAGCAGCATGTACAGCGGAAACAGCCAGCGCGCCGTGCGCACGTGGCGCTCGTCGCGGCACTCCACCACGCCGGCGTGGAACTGGTGCGGCAGCGTGAACATGGCCAGCGCGCCGAGCAGGATCAGCGCCGGAAAGCCGCGACTGTCGTGCGGCACCGGCAGCGACGGCGGCAAGTGCGCCGGCAGCGGCGTGAACAGCAGCGTGCCCAGCGCCAGCATCGCCCCCAGCTTGAACAGCGACTCGAACGCCATCGCCAGCACCAGCCCGCGGTTGTGCGCGGTGGACGAGGCGCGCCGCGTGCCGAACAGCATCGCGAACAGTGCCATCAGCAGCGCCACGTAGAGCGCCGAGTCCTGCCACGGCTCGGACTCGGCGAGCTGGCCGCGATTGAGCATGGCGTAGCTCATCGCCACCGCCTTCAGCTGCAGCGCGATGTACGGCACGATGCCGATGATGATCACGCCGGTGACCAGCGCCGCCAGCCCGGCGTGGCGGCCCAGCCGCACCGAGACGAGATCCGCGATCGAGCCGGCGTTGTACTCGCGCGCCAGCTGCACCAGCCGGCGCAGCACGGTCACCGCCAGCAGGTACATCAGGATGGCGCCGACGAAGGTGGGCGGCAGCCACCAGCCCGAACGGCTGGCCTGGGTCACCGTGCCGTAGAACGTCCACGAGGTGCAGTGGATCGCCAGCGACAGCGCATAGACGATCGCCCAGCGCTTCTCGAACAGCTGCGGCCGCCGCTCGCCCAGCAGCGCCACGCCGAACAGCAGGCCCAACCAGAGCAGGGCGGCGGCGGCGATCAGGGGCGTGCTCAGCATGGCGTGTGTGCCTGGGGGAGCGACTTCAGTCGCGATGACGCCGGGTTCCTCCAAGGCCTCGAAGCACAGAGCTTTCGTCCCCCTGCGGAGGGCGAGTTACTTTGTCTCGCTTGCCCGCGCGCCCGCCTGGAGCGGGTGCGAACGGCGAAGCTGACCCGAAGGGCGGAGGGCAGGATGCCCGGAGTAAGAGAAACTAACCAAAGAGAAGGCCACCCCGATGACGCGCCCTGCGGGCATCCTGCCCTCCGGATGCGCGGCTGGGTTACGGGGGTTTGCCGATAGGGCTCCTGCCCTGACGTCGAGCTGGCTCCCATCCCTGCGAGCCCCCTCTGCGGGGCCTTTCCTCCAATCACCCGCCGCGCCATAGGGGCCCCGGGTAGAGCAGCGCGCTCCCAGCGCGCACTTCTTAAAAGAGCCACGTCAACAGCAAACCATCGCTTTGCGGTTGCTTTGCTGTTGATCTGGCTTTTCAGTTTTTCGGCTTTCCACCGAGTGCGGGCCAGGATGGCCCGCTGCTCTACCCGGGGCCCCTGCGCGGCGGTGAGTCGGGGGCGACAGGCCGCATAGCGGTCATCGGCACGGACGCCGATGACTTTTCGCCCGGACAGGAGTCCGGTCGAAAAGCCCGACCCCGGCTCACGGACTTGCCGCCCATGGATGGGCGGCAAGCGCCAAGCGGGGTGTGGTTTTCTCTTGGTTACTTCTCTTTTGGACAAGCAAAAGAGAAGTAACTCGCCCTCCGAAGGAGGACGAAAGCTCTTCACTCTGAGGTCCATGTCTCCAAATGAAGCGAGAGCGTCGCGCACAGGGTGCGCTCCTACAAGCAGACGAACATGCGGGCGGCGGCAGGCCGCCATCACTGCTTCGCAGGCAGCCCCAGCGCGCGCGCGGCATTCACCAGCCAGCGCAGCTGCATGCCGTGGCGGGTGTCGTAGTCGGTGCCGGAGTATCCCCACCAGTCCCAGCATGCCTGCGGATTCAAGGGCGCGAAGCTTGCGCGGGTCTGAGGATAGAGCACCGCCACGCCGTAGGCGTCGGCCCAGCGATTGAAGCCGGCATCCTCGACGAACGCCTGGCCGACCGCGTCGGCGTTCTGCTTGCAGCCATGCAGTGCCACCACCAGTCCGCAGGGTTTGCCGGCGGCGCAGGCGGGCGGCACATAGACGTAGCCTTTCGATGCGAGGAAGGCATCGGCCCCGTCCGGGCGCAGCGCGTCCTGATCGAAATCGAGCACGCGGCCTTTCGCGGTATCAACCACCGGCTGCGGCGGCGCGCCGAACAGCTGGCGGAAAATCTCGCCCGCTGCGTCGAAGCCGCAGTGGCCCAGGTACGGCGACACCGATTGGCCGCAATCCGCGCCGTTCGCTGCGATGGGCAGGTTGTGCCCGAAATCGCGCGCGCCGTCGTCCACTACCTGCATGCCAGACAGCGCGGGATCGCCCTCGCGCAGCTGCTGGTAGAACTGTGCGCCCGCTTCGGCCACCGCCGGCGCAACGACGCCATCCGCGGTGCCGTGCAACAGATACACGTGCGACTTGGCGAGCGCGCTCAGCGGGCCGATCTCGCCTGCTGCCGCACGCTTGCGCGCGCTCGCCACCAGCGCATCGACGTCGATCGCCGGCGCGCCTTTCATGCAGCTGGACAGCGCGGTCTGCAGATTGCCGCCGGCGCAGCCGTACGGGCCGCCGGCCACCAGCGCCGCATTCGGAAAAATCTCGGGGTACGCCAGCTGCGCCTGCGTGGCCATGTAGGCGCCAGAGGAGAGGCCGACCACGGCGACGCGCGACGGGTCGACATGAAGTGTCGGCAGCGCGCCGGAGGGCTCCTTCGCGCAGGCGCTGCCGGCGGCGAGGGCAATGGCCAGACCGAGCGTGCGGAGGATCTTGCTGCGTGCCATGTGCGGGCTCCTTGGCAGGTGGGTATGAACGTGGATGGATTCGGTGGGCAGATGGAGAGTGTCTGTGCTTCGACATCGCTGCGCCATGCCGGTCACCAGCGGCGAGAGTCGCAAGCGCTGCCGCGCTGCCTGGCTCGGGAAAGCTCGCGGTGCCTCCATGCGGAATGGGAGCCGACTTCGCTGCCTGGTGGGATGAACCAGCTACCGGCAAAAAACCTTCCGGCTTTGCTTCAAATCTTCGCCTGGCTTGGCAGACAACCGAATCATCGATCGACCGACCCACGCTGGGGCGAACGATGGGAGCCGTATCGATCCCCGACGCCAACAGCTCAAGCCAATCCCTCACGACCGTCACCCCAGCGCAGGCGGGGGTCCAGCGCCTTCGCTTTCACCGAAACGACGGCGCACTCGCCCTCACCACCACGCCCGCGACGGCAACCTCGCCAACAGCGACGCAGCACCATCACGCGAATCCCGAAACCCAGCTGCGCCAACGCGCCCAGCCCACCGCCGCATCCCTGTGGGGAACGGCAACCGCCGGCGTCCTGCGTGGCGGCTCCCGTCCCCCTCCCCCGCTGGCGCGGGGGAGCACTCCATGTTCCATGCGGACTCAGAAGTTGTAGCGGGCGCTGACGTACCAGTTGCGCGGCATGCCGTAGTACGCGGTGCGGATGTTGCCCACGCTGGAGAACTCCTGGCCGTCGGTCTTGTAGACATTGTCGGTGAGGTTCTTCACGCCGGCGCGGAACTGCCAGTGGCCGTCGGCCGAGTCGTAGATGCCGAACAGCCCGACAAGACCGTAGTTCTTCTGGCTGAGCACGTCGTAGTTGTCCACGCTGAGCCACGTTTCGGTGCGGTACGAATAATCGCCGCCGAAGGTGAGCGCGCCGCCGCTCGGCATGTTGAACGTTTGCGTGGCGGCGAGGCGGCCGGTCCACTTGGGCGAGAACGGCACGTGGTCGTGCAGGCGCGGATTGTACTGCGGGTTGGTCGGGTCCAGCCGCGCATCGTCGAAGCGGCCGTAGCGCGCCTTGAGATAACCCAGCTGCGCCGACAGCCGCAGACCTTCGCCCACCACGGCGGCGCCCTCGAACTCCAGCCCGTCCATGCGCAGCTTGGCCGCGTTGATCACCGGGAAGGAGAAGCTCGGCGTCGGCGCGTCGGGGTTGATCACCTCCGACACGCGCGCCTGGAAGTCGTTGTAGTCGCTGTGGAAGGCGGCCACGTTGGCCTGCAGGCGGTTATCCGCCGAGCGCCACTTCAGGCCCGCCTCGTAGGTCCACACCGTCTCCGGATCGTACTCGGCGGTCTTCGTATCGATGGTGCTGTTGGCGCGGCCGTTGAAGCCGCCGGACTTGAAGCCGCGGCTGGCCGACACGTACACCATGGTCTGCTCGTCCACCTGCTTCTGCAGGCTGATCGTGGGCGTCCAGGCGTTCCAGCGCTTGCTGCCGTTGAAGGCGACGGTTTCGTCGAGCACGGCCAGCGCCGGGCCCCAGAACGTGCTGGTGGTGCGGTCGTAGTTCTTCTTGTCGCTGGAGTAGCGCACGCCGGCAGCCAGCGTCCAGCTCGGCACGAACTCCCAGTTCACGTGGGCGAATGCGGCGGTGCTGGTGGTGGTGAGGTCGTCGTCGATGGTGCGCAGGAAATCCACCGGCGTGCCGAAGATGGCGTACAAGTCGCCGGCGTACGCCTCCTGGTGCGAGGGCACGGTCTCGCGCAGGTAGTACAGGCCGTACACCGCCTGCAGGTTGCTGCCGTTGTCGTACTGCAGCTGCAGCTCCTGGCTGGCCTGCTTCTGATGGAAGTCCACCAGCACGTCGCCCAGCTCGTACTGCGAGGCGTCGATGTCGATGTACGAGCGGCTGTCGAGCTTGCGGTAGGCGCTGATGCTCTTGAGCGTCCACAGATCGCCGAGCTTCCAGCTCAGGTTGAGCGCGGCACCTTCGTGCGTGAGCGTCTGGCCCTTGTCGGGGCTGAACGAGGTGCGCGTCTGGAAGTTGTACTTCTGGTCCGGGTTGGGCTGCACCAGCACCTGCGGGCCGAACACCAGGTCGGTCTGGATCAGCGGCGACACCGGCTGGCCCAGCGTGAGGCCGGTGTCCTGCCTGGTGTAGTCCAGGCTCAGCGTGGCGTCGAAGGCATCGTTCGGATGAAAGCGCAGCTTGCCGCGCACCGCCTTGGTGTCTTCGTCGTTGTACTTGTGCCCGGTGGACGGGTCGGTGACGTAGCCGTCGGTCTTGATCGCCGCGCCCGCCAGCGAGGCCGACCACGCGCCACCGAGCGGGCCGCTGACGTAGAACTTGCCTTCGCGCCGGCCGTAATTGCCCAGCGTGGCTTCCACCGCGCCTTCCGGCGTGTCGGTGGGGTTCTTCGTGACGATCTTGATCGCGCCGCCGGTGGAGTTCTTGCCGTACAGCGTGCCCTGCGGGCCGCGCAGCACTTCCACCCGCTCCACGTCGAACAGGCTGATCAGCGCGCCCTGGATGCGCGAGTAGTAGACGTCGTCCACGTACATGCCCACGCCGGGATCGAAGGTCTGCAGTGCGTCGGGCTGGCCGATGCCGCGGATGAAAACGTTCACCGCCGAGGACGAGCCGCGCCCCTGCACGATGTTCATGTTCGGCACCGCGCCCTGCAGGCCATCGATGGCGTTCGCCTGCAGGTCCTTCATGTCCTCGCCGGTGAAGGCGGACACCGCCACCGGCACCTTCTCCAGCGATTCGTCGCGGCGGCGCGCGCTCACCGTCACCGCTTCGAGCTGCTTGGCTTCGGTGGGCTGCGCACCGGCCTGCGCATTGCCGCCCTCGGCTTGCTGCGCGTGCAGGGCCGCGCTGCAGGACAGGCCCACGGCCAGACCGATCGCCAGACT
>DASUJJ010000099.1:0-10181 GCA_036279335.1 Dyella sp. | reverse complement strand
GCTGGCGGGTGGCGAAGATGCCCCGATCGCGCAGCTCGGCCGCGTCGAAGGCGCCGTCCAGATGCTGCCAGGCCTGGCGGTAGCCCACCGCGCGGATCGCCGGCAGGTCGGCGTGCAGGTCGGCGCGGGCCTTCAGCGCGCGCACTTCGTCGAGGAAACCGGCGGACAGCATGGCGTCGAAGCGCGCGGCGATGCGCGCGTGCAGCGGCGCGCGGTCGGCCGGCAGCAGGGCGAGCTTGAGCACCCGCCACGGAAACGGCTCGCGCACCTGGTTGCCCTGCAGTTCCGACAGCGGCCGGCCGGTGAGCGCGATCACCTCCAGCGCGCGCTGGATGCGCTGGGCGTCGTTCGGCCCGATCCGCGTGGCGGCCACCGGGTCCTGCCCGGTCAGCCGGGCGTGCAGCTGCGGCCAGCCGATCTCGGCCGCCTCGGCGCTGATCTGCGCGCGCAGCTCAGCGTGGGCTTCCGGCAGCGCGGATAGCCCTTGCTGCAACGCGCGGAAATACAGCCCGGTGCCGCCCACCAGCAGCGGCACGCGGCCGCGTGCGGTGATGGCGCGCATCGCGGCCAGCGCATCGGCGCGAAAATCCGCCGCCGAATACGGCTCGGCCGGATCGCGAATATCGATCAGCGCGTGTGGATGGCGCGCCAGCGTGGCGGCGTCCGGCTTGGCGCTGCCGATATCCAGCCCGCGGTAGACCAGCGCCGAATCCACGCTAACCAGCTCGATCGGGAATCGCTCGGCCAGCGCGCAGGCCAGCGCGGTCTTGCCCGAGGCGGTGGGGCCCATCAGGAAGATCGCGAGCGGTCGGGTGTCGTGGCGGTCCATCGCGCCAGTGTATCGGCGCGGCGCCTGCCGCTGCCGCAGTGCCGCAGGAATGCACTGGCGGCGTCACCCTATAATTGCGTTTTTCCCCGCCCGGGTTCCGGGCCCGACAGCAGGTTTCCCCATGCCACAGACGATGAAAGCCCTGGTCAAGCGCCACGCCGAGCCCGGCATCTGGATGGAAGAAGTACCCGTGCCCGAGGTCGGCCCGAACGAGGTGCTGATCAAGCTGGAGAAGACCGCCATCTGCGGCACCGACCTGCACATCTACAAGTGGGACGAGTGGAGCCAGCGCACCATCACCCCCGGCCTAACCATCGGCCACGAGTTCGTGGGGCGCATCGTGGAAATGGGTCCGGGCGTGACCGGTTACAGCATCGGCGACCGCGTCTCGGCCGAGGGCCACATCGTCTGCGGCCACTGCCGCAACTGCCGCGCCGGCCGCCAGCACCTGTGTCCGAACACGGTGGGCATCGGCGTGAACCGCAACGGCGCATTCGCCGAGTACATGACCATGCCGGCCAGCAACCTGTGGCCGATCCCCGACCAGATTCCGTCCGAGCTGGCCGCGTTCTTCGACCCCTACGGCAACGCCGCGCACTGCGCGCTGGAATTCGACCTGATCGGCGAGGACGTGCTGATCACCGGCGCCGGCCCGATCGGCATCATCGCCGCCGGCATCGCCAAGCACGTGGGCGCGCGCAACGTGGTGGTCACCGACGTCAACGACTACCGCCTCAAGCTGGCCGCCGACATGGGCGCCACCCGCGTGGTGAACGTGGCCAACCAGTCGCTGCGCGATGTAGTGAAGGACCTGCACATCCAGGGCTTCGACGTGGGCCTGGAGATGAGCGGCAACCCGCGCGCCTTCAACGACATGCTCGACTGCATGTACCACGGCGGCAAGATCGCCCTGCTCGGCATCCAGCCCAAGGGGGCCGGCATCGACTGGGACAAGGTGATCTTCAAGGGCCTCACCCTGCAGGGCATCTACGGCCGCAAGATGTACGAGACCTGGTACAAGATGACCCAGATGGTGCTGACCGGCTTCCCGCTGCAGAAAGTGCTCACCCACCAGATCGCCATCGACGACTTCCAGCGCGGCTTCGACCTGATGGCCGAAGGCCATTGCGGCAAGGTCGTGTGCAGCTGGAGCTGAGGCACGCCGACCGCCGCCCTCTTGAGGCGGTCGCTATTCCCGCGCAGGCGGGAATCCATGTCCTGCCGCTGGTCCACGCGCCCGATGGATTCCCGCTTTCGCGGGAATGACGTCGATGGAGGGGCGCGCAGCGTTGCCCGCTTTCGATGATTTCCCGCTTTCGCTACCGGAGACCCCCCGTGACCTACACCGCCCGCGACCGCTACGCCGCCGAACTCGACTCCATCCGCGAGCAGGGCCTGTTCAAGGCCGAGCGCATCATCGTCTCGCCGCAGTCGGCCGAGATCGAGCTGGAGGGCGGGCGCAAGGTGCTCAACTTCTGCGCCAACAACTACCTGGGCCTGGCCGATCACCCCGAGGTGATCGCTGCCGCCAAGGACGCGCTGGACACCCACGGCTTCGGCATGGCCAGCGTGCGCTTCATCTGCGGCACGCAGGATCTGCACAAGCAGCTGGAGAAGAAGATCGCCGAGTTCTTCGGCACCGAGGACACCATCCTCTACGCCGCCTGCTTCGACGCCAACGGCGGCCTGTACGAGCCGCTGCTGGGCGAGGAAGACGCGGTGATCTCCGACGCGCTCAACCACGCCTCGATCATCGACGGTATCCGCCTGTGCAAGGCCAAGCGCTTCCGCTACGCCAACTGCGACATCGCCGACCTGGAAGCCCAGCTGCAGGCCGCCGATGCCGCCGGCGCACGCACCAAGCTGATCACCACCGACGGCGCGTTCTCGATGGACGGCTTCATCGCCCCGCTGGACCAGATCACCGCGCTGGCCGAGAAGTACAACGCGATGGTGCATATAGACGAATGCCACTGCACCGGCTTCCTCGGCGCCACCGGCCGCGGCGCGGCCGAGGTCAACGGCGTGATGGACAAGGTCGACATCTTCACCGGCACCCTGGGCAAGGCGCTGGGCGGCGCGCTGGGCGGCTTCACCACCGGCCCGAAGGAAGTGATCGAACTGCTGCGCCAGCGCTCGCGCCCGTACCTGTTCTCCAACTCGCTGCCGCCGCACGTGGTGGCCGCGGCGATCAAGGTGTTCGACATGCTCGAAAGCGCCGGCGAGCTGCGCGCCAGGGTGCAGGAAAACACCGCCTACTTCCGCGAACGCATGACCGCCGCCGGCTTCGACATCAAGCCGGGCGTGCACCCGATCGTGCCGGTGATGATCTACGACGCGCCAAAGGCGCAGGCAATGGCCACGGCGCTGCTGGATGAGGGCATCTACGTCACCGGCTTCTTCTTCCCGGTGGTGCCCAAGGGCCAGGCACGCATCCGCACCCAGATGAGCGCCGCGCACACCCGCGAGCACCTGGACCGCGCCATCGATGCGTTCACCCGCATCGGCAAGCAGCTGGGTGTGATCGGCTGAAGCAACGTGCTCTCTTCCCATGGTGGGAGAAAGCTCAAAAGCGGGGCTTCGTGGTGTCCGGGAGACCGCGCCCTGCTCCCTCTCCCCCAAACAGCTTCATCGTTCGGGGTGAGGGGGAAGCCTTTGCTTTGAAGGCGCAGCCCTCCAGTCGACGAACACCAACAGCCCAAAGCGCCCCCTCACCCAACCCTCTCCCCCGAGCCTGCTCGGGGGAGAGGGCTCAAGCGTGAAGTTTCCCGGTGCCGGAAGCGCGTGCCCTGCTCCGTCTCCCCTGAACAGCTCCACTCTTCGGGGGAGAGTGCAGGGGTGAGGGGGCGGCTGTTGCTGTTGCGCAAGCGCCGCCCTTCTCCGCGAAGTCATGCGCGCCGCAGCGCTTGTACCTCTTCGGAAGTGAGGTGTCGCCACTGACCCTTGGGGAGTTCGCCCAGGGCCAACGGCCCGATGGCCACGCGGATCAGCCGCAGCACGCCCACCTCGTGCGCGGCGAGCAGGCGGCGGATGTGGCGGTTGCGGCCCTCGTCGAGCACGATCTCCAGCCAGGCGTTCTTCTCGCCCTCGCGCAGCACGCTGACCGCCACCGTGCCCAGCCGCTCACCGGCATCGACCACGCCCGCCTGAAGTGCGGCCAGCAACGTGGCATCCGGCAGGCGATCGATCTGCACGTGGTACGTCTTGTCCACATGATGTTTCGGTTCGGTAAGCCCGGCGGCCCAGACAGTGTCGTTGCTGAGCAGCAGCAGGCCCTCGCTGGCGCGATCGAGCCGACCCACCGGACCCAGCCACGGCAGGCCGCCCTCCTTGAGCAGGTCGTAGACGGTGTCGCGACCGCGTTCGTCGGCGGCGCTCACCACGATGCCGCGCGGCTTGTTCACGGCGACGTAGACGCGCGCAGCGGCACCAACCGTGGCGCCGTCCAGCTGCACCACTTCACGCGCCGGATCGGTCGGACGTTCCGGATCGATCACGCGGCGACCATCCACGCTCACCCGCCCCGCGCGCACCGCCTGCTCGGCCTGGCTGCGCGAGCACACGCCGAGCTTGCTCAGCACGCGGGCCAGGCCGTGGCGCGGAGCCGAGCTGCGGGGCGCCGAAGAACGGTTGGGCGGTCGGATCATCCGGGCAGCCTAGGCGGCCGGCAAGCAGAAACCAAGCGCCGGACTGGCCCGTTTTTCCGGCCGACCGACCACGGACCACTTGATGAGCGCTGTCGATAGCCGGGCGCGGCGACCGACGCAGCGCAAGGCCACCTCCTCCACCGGTTGACCACGCCGGGTTGACCACTCCCGCGCTTCCGCCAGGCGCAGGCCGCAGGAGGGCAGCGACGGCGCACCAAGTCGGTCATGATGGAACCTGCGAGGCGCCCGGGGCACCGTTCCGCATCCCTTCGCCCGCGTATGTCGTCAGCCAGTTCCGAGGGTGCGGCACTGCATCCGCGATACCCCGACCAACGTATGCCTAGGCAAGGCCGTCGAGCCCCTATCCAATGATCGAATGCGACCCATGAAAACCGGCATTGCGGAACCGAACATGCTCAAACGGATGATCACCGGCCTGGTGCGCTGGTTCGATACCAGCGTGCAGGACGACATCGGCGATGACGACGACCGCGTCGACTGGAGCCGGGTGATTCCTTTCATCGGCATGCATCTGGCCTGCCTGGCGGTGATCTGGGTGGGCTTTTCCTGGTTTGCGTTCTGGGTGGCGCTCGGGCTTTACGCCGTCCGCATGTTCGCGATCACCGCGTTCTATCACCGCTATTTTTCCCACCGCGCGTTCAAGGCCTCGCGCCCGGTGCAGTTCGCGTTCGCGCTGATCGGCGCCAGCGCGGTGCAGCGCGGTCCGCTGTGGTGGGCGGCGCACCATCGCAATCACCACCGCCATGCCGACACCCCGGCCGACGTACATTCGCCGGTGCAGCACGGTTTTCTGCACAGCCACATGGGCTGGTTCCTCAGCCGCGCCGGCTTTCGCACTGACTGGGCGAAGATCCCGGACCTGATGAAGTTTCCCGAACTTCGCCTGCTGGACCGCTTTGACCTGCTGGTGCCGGTGGCACTGGCGGTGGGGCTCTATTTCCTCGGTCGCTGGCTCGGCGTGGCGCATCCAGAGCTGGGCACCACCGGCCCGCAGCTGCTGGTGTGGGGCTTCTTCATCTCCACCATCGTGCTGTTCCACGCCACGGTGACCATCAACTCGCTGGCCCACCGTTTCGGCAGCCGGCGCTTCGAGACGCGCGACAACAGCCGCAACAACTGGCTGCTGGCGATCCTCACGTTCGGCGAGGGCTGGCACAACAACCATCACCACTTCCCCGGCTCGGCGCGGCAGGGCTTCCGCTGGTGGGAGGTGGATCTGACCTTCTACATCCTGCGCACGATGGCCGTGTTCGGGCTGGTGCGCGAGCTCAAGGCCGTGCCGGTTGGCCTCAAGCGCAGCGGGCGCTGAGGCTCGCCATGCGCATTGCAGTCATCGGCAGCGGCATCTCCGGCATGGCCTCGGCGTGGCTGTTGTCACGCGAGCACCAGGTCGACCTTTACGAAGCCAACGCCTACGTCGGTGGCCACACGCATACCCACGAGGTCAGCTCGAACGGCCGGCCGTATGCGGTGGACAGCGGCTTCATCGTGTTCAATCCGGACAACTATCCGCTGCTGAGCCGGCTGTTCGCCGAGCTGGGCGTGGATTCGCAGCCCACCACCATGAGCTTCGCCGTGCACGACGAGGCCAGCGGCTTCGAGTACGGCACCACCACCGTCGACGCACTGTTCTGCCAGCGCCGCAACCTGCTCTCGCCGGCGTTCTACGGCATGGTGCGCGACCTCACGCGGTTCTACCGCGAGTCGCCGGCATTGCTGCAGACCGCCGACCCCGGCCCGACCCTGGGCGACTACCTGCGCGAGCACCGCTACGGCGCGATGTTCCGCGACCGCCACATCGTGCCGATGGCCTCCGCGCTGTGGTCCTCGCCCAGCGACAAGGTGCTCGACTTTCCCGCGCGCTACCTCGTGCAGTTCATGGCCAACCACCACATGCTGCAGATCGAAGGCCGGCCGCAGTGGCGCGTGGTGCGCGGCGGCTCCACCCGCTACGTCGACGCCCTGCGCAAGCGCTGGAAGGTCACCGAACGCATTGCCTGCCCCGTGCACGAAGTGCATCGCCACGCCGACGGCGTGGAAGTGGTGAGCCTGCTCGGCAGCGAGCGCTACGACCAGGTGGTGCTGGCCTGCCACAGCGACGAGGCGCTGGCGATGCTGGCCGCCCCCACGCCGGCCGAACGCGAGGTGCTGGGCGCCATCCGCTACCAGGAAAACGACACCGTGCTGCACACCGACACGCGCCTGCTGCCGAACCGGCGCAAGGCGTGGTCGGCGTGGAACGTGCTCATTCCGACCTCGCCCACCGAGGCCTGCACGGTGACCTACTGCATGAACCTGCTGCAGTCGCTGGACGCCACAGACACCTTCTGCGTGTCGCTCAACTGCACCGACCGGATCGACCCCAACAAGATCCTGCGCCGCATGCGCTACGCGCATCCCGAATACAGCCACGCCTCGGTCGCCGCGCAGCAGCGCAAGGGCGAGATCCAGGGCAAGGACCGCATCTGGTACGCAGGCGCGTACTGGGGCTGGGGCTTCCACGAGGACGGCATGCGCAGCGCGGTGGAAGTGACCGAAGCGCTCGGAGTGCAGTGGTGAATTCTGCGTTGCGCCAGCCGCTGGCGACGCCAGCTGCCGCCACGCCCGCATCGACCACGGGCGCGGCAAGCGTGGCGAGTGACGGTGCACCGCCACTGGCCAGCGCCATCTACGAAGGCTGGGTGCGCCATCGCCGCCACGCTCCGCGCGCCCACGCATTCCGCTATCGCATGGCGATGCTCTATCTGGACCTGGCCGAGCTGCCCACGCTGTTCGCGCGGCGCTGGCTGTGGTCGAGCGAGGGACGCAACGTCGCCGAGTTCCGCCGCAGCGACTACCTCGGTCCGGCCGAGCTCCCGCTGGACGAGGCGGTGCGCCGGCGCGTGGCCGAACACACCGGCACGCGTCCGAGCGGCCCGATCCGCCTGCTGACCCACCTGCGCTACGCCGGCCACGTGTTCAATCCGGTGAGCTTCTACTACTGCTACGCCGCGGATGGCCGCACGCTGGAAACCATCGTCGCCGAGATCACCAACACGCCGTGGAAAGAGCGGCACGCCTACGTGCTGCCGCTGGCCGAGGGGCGCACGCGCGGCACCGTGGCGGCATGGGCGTTCGACAAGCGCTTCCACGTGTCGCCCTTCATGCCGATGGCGCGTCGCTACGACTGGCGCTTCAGCATCCCGGGCGACGTGCTGCGCGTACATATGAACGTGCTCGACGGCGACCGGCGCGACTTCGACGCCACGCTGGTGCTGGAACGCCGCCCGCTCGACGGTGCCGGGCTGGCCCGCGTGCTGTGGCGCTACCCGCTGATGACGCTGCAGGTGGTGTTCGCCATCCACTGGCAGGCGCTGAAACTGTGGCTCAAGCGCACTCCCGTTCACGACCATCCCAAGCATCACGAGAACTGACCCATGGAAATCGAACTGAGCCCCACCGTCGAGGAGTTGCCCGCCGTCGCCACGCAACCGGGCAGCCTGGAGCGTATGCTGCGCGGCCGATTGCTGGCGCAGATGGGCCAGCTCAAGGGCTGTCGCCTCACGCTCGAAGACGCGGTGGATTCGGTGGAGCTGGGCACGCCGATCATCGGCGAGGAGCCGCTGCGCGTGCACCTGCGCGTGCTCGATCCGCGCTTCTACCGGCTGGTCGCCGCCAACGGCAGCGTGGGCGCTGGCGAGGCCTATATCGAGGGCATGTGGCGTTGCGACGACCTGGTGGCGCTGATCCGCATCATGGTGCGCAACCGCGATCTGCTCGATGGCATGGAAAGCGGCCTCGCCCGATTGGGCGGCCTGGCGATGAGGGCGTGGCATGCCCTGCAGCGCAATACGCGCGCAGGCAGCCGACGCAACATCGCCGCGCACTACGACCTGGGCAACAACCTGTTCGGGCTGTTCCTGTCGAGGGACCTCATGTACTCCTCGGCGATCTACGCCGACGAGAGCGAGTCGCTGGAGACCGCCTCCACCCGCAAGCTCGATCGCATCTGCCAGAAGCTCGACCTCTCGCCCGCCGATCACGTGCTGGAGATCGGCACCGGCTGGGGCGGTTTCGCCATCCACGCCGCCAGGCATTACGGCTGCCGCGTCACCACCACCACCATCTCGCGCGAGCAGTTCGACCTGGCCACGCAGCGCGTGGCCGAGGCGGGCCTCACCGACAGGATCGAGCTCCTGCTCAATGATTATCGTGACCTCACCGGCCGCTACGACAAGCTGGTGTCGATCGAGATGATCGAGGCGATCGGCGCCGAATTCATGCCCACCTACTTCGGCGCCATCTCGCGGCTGCTGAAGGACGACGGCATGGCGCTGATCCAGGCCATCACCATCGAGGACCACCGCTACGAGCAGGCGCTGAAGTCGGTCGATTACATCAAGCGCTACATCTTTCCCGGCAGCTTCATTCCGTCGGTCAGCGCCATGCTCGGTGCGGCGCGCAAGTCCAGCGACCTGCGCCTGTTCCATCTGGAGGACATCGGCCCGAGCTACGCGCTCACCCTCAAGGCATGGCGCGAGCGCTTCATGGGCCGACGCAGCGACGTGATGCAGGCCGGCTACGACGAGCGCTTCATCCGCATGTGGGAGTTCTACCTCGCCTATTGCGAAGGCGGTTTCCGCGAGCGGTCGATCGGCGATGTGCACATGCTGCTCACTCGCCCCGGTTGCCGCCGCGCCTCCTTCCTGCCCGACCTGCCCTCGTCGGCAGCGGCCTGACGTTGCTCCCATGAAGGTCTGGGCCAACGCCATCGCCTACCAGCTGGTCTGGTTCGCCGCCGTATGGGGCGCTTCCGTCGGGCATTGGTGGTTGGCGCCGCTGGCCCTGCTGCCGTTTGCCGGCTGGTACCTCACGAGGCCGGATGGGCGCATCGACGCCCGGCTGATGGCGGTAGCGGTGCTGGTCGGCATCACGCTGGACTCCACGCTGGCGGCCAGCGACCTGGTGGCGTACGCCTCGGCCGTACCGTCCCAACACGCGGCGCCGGTATGGATCGTGGCGATCTGGGCGGCGTTCGCGCTCACCCTGCGGCACAGCTTCCGCTTCCTGCACGGGCGACTGGCCCTGGCTGCCGCGCTGGGGGCGATCGGCGCGCCGCTGGCCTTTCTCGGCGCTGCGCGCGGCTGGCATGCGGTCGCTTTTCCCCGCGGCACGCTGGCGGCGGTCATCGCGCTGGGCCTGGGCTGGCTGATCGCGCTGCCGACACTCATCGCGCTGGCGCAGCGCTTCGAACGCACCCGCGTGCCTTCAGCGCCAGGAAAGTCCGCGCATGTGGCATGACGTCTGGTGGCAAATCCTCGTCGTGTGGCTGGTCACCGCCACCGCCATGACGGTGGGTTGGGCCGTGCAATACCGCACGCGCAACGCCACGCTGGTGGATGCGATCTGGACGGCGACGATGGGCCTGAGCGCAGTGTTCTATGCCGCCGTCGGCAGCGGATCGCCCGCCGTGCGCGGCCTGATGGCGCTGCTCGGGGGGCTGTGGGCACTGCGGCTGTTCCTGCATCTGCTGCAGCGCATCCGCACCGAGGATGAGGATGGCCGCTATCAGTACCTGCGCCAGCACTGGCAGGACAGTCAGGCCAAGTTCTTCGGCTTCTTTCAGGCGCAGGCGCTGTTCACCACGATCTTTTCGCTGCCGTTCCTCGCGGTGGCCGCCAATCCCGGCAATGGCGCGTGGCCCC
>DASUJJ010000098.1:0-3540 GCA_036279335.1 Dyella sp. | reverse complement strand
ACCACCTGCTGCTCAACCGCAACGCGCTGTTCGACGGCGGCGTGCGCCCGCACCACTACTGCGCGCCCGTGCTCAAGCGCGAGCAGCATCGCCAGGCGCTACTGGCCGCGGCCACAGGCGGCGACACCCGCTTCTTCCTCGGCACCGACAGCGCGCCGCACCCGCGCGCAGCCAAACTCGCCGACTGCGGCTGCGCCGGCATCTTCACCGCCCCCGCGGCGATCGAGCTGTACGCCGAAGCGTTCGACGAAGCCGGCAAGCTGGACAACCTGGAAGGCTTCGCCAGCTTCCACGGCCCCGACTTCTACCGCCTGCCGCGCAACACCGAACGCCTCGTGCTGGAACGCCGCGCCTGGACCGTGCCCGATACCGTGCCGCTGGGGTCGAGCGTGTGCGTGCCGATGCGCGCGGGCGGCAGCGTGGCGTGGTCGATCGTTTCCTGATCGGCAACATCCACGGGCGCTCGGCCGGAGGCATCGAGCGCGCGGAGCATTCGACTCCGATCGTGGGCCATGTTCGCGGCCTGGCGTCGCCTTCATCCGGTCTGCGGAAACAGGCTCGACAACCTGCGCCTTGCCGCGCTGCGGTTCGGCAAGGCGCACGCCATCACCCGTCGCGATGCGACGACGCGCCCTCCACCAGCTCCATGCCGAAGCGACGTTCCACGGACTGGATGCGCCAGCCCGCCGCGAGGCGGACGTAGCCGACGAGATCCTCCATGAAGACGAGGTTCGCCGGGCCGCGATGGCGTCGGCTGGCGATGTACAGCAGCCAGCGCGCCGTGGCGGTGTCGCCGTCCAGCTGCACCGACGGATTGGTGTAGCTGTGCATCGCGAAGTCGGTGGCACGCGTCGCCCGGTCGGCCGCGTCGACGATGGCGTCCAGCCCCTCGACGCGCACGCCCATCGCCTGGCTGTGCCACACCGCGTCCGGCGCAAACACCTCGGGCAGCGCGGTAAGGTCGAAGGTTTCCCCCGCCCAGCCCTGGTTGGCAGCGATGGCATAGCGCGCGGTGAGTTCGGCGATGGCCGCCCGGTCTTCCAGCTGGCGCAGCCGCGCATCGATCTGATCCCACCGATCGCCGGTCATCGGTCAACTCCCTGCGCCGACTCGCAGCGCGTGGCGCAGGCCGCCCGAGCGAAGGCGTCCGGCAGCGCGACGGCATCGGCCACATCGCTGGCCCGCCAGGCCACGATGCCGTCGGGACGGACCAGGGAAGCCCCGGTCAGTCCCACACCGAAATGCGTCGGGAAGGATTCGGCATCGGGAAACATCACGTCTTCGCCGACCACCACCAGCTCGATGGGTAGCGCATCCGCTATCGAGCGCCATGCGGGATCCGCCGTCAGCAGCACGTAGCCGCGTCCGAACAGATCGAGCGTCGACATGGCCTGGCCGTGGCGTGCGATGGCCACGTGCGGCGCGCGCGTGCCGGGCTGGCCGGCCCACGCCTGCGGCGACGCGGCGGCGGGCAGCTGCGCGCCGGCGTTGATGACCGCGGTCGAACGCACCAACTGTCCGAACTCCATCGCATCGTTCTCGAACAGGGGCTCGGGCGTGAAGTGGTCACCGACCCAGCTGGCGTAGTCGGGCCGCGAGAAGGTCTGCTGGTGGCGCAGCCAGCCGATCGGCCGCCGCTCCGCGTCGTAGGTGTCGAGCAGCGCGGGCGTGGAGGTGCCGGCGAGCACGCGCTCGAGCTTCCAGGCGAGGTTCCACACGTCGTCGATGCCGGTGTTGGCGCCGAACCCGCCGCGCGTGGGCGGCAGCTGGTGGGCCGCGTCGCCGGCGAGAAACACGCGACCGCTGGTATAGCGGTCCGCGATGCGGCCGGCCATCTCCCAGCGGCCGGTGGTGATGATCTCGAACGGCAGGTCCTCCCCCAGCGCGCGCGTCACCGCGTGTTCGAGTTCCTGCGCGCTGCGCTCGCGATCGTCCTCGAACATCAGCACCCAGCGGCCGTCGCCGTAGGTGGTGAGGAAGGCGCGGAAGTCCGGCTGCTCGATCGCGAATTGGCGGATGCCCTGCGCAAGATGGCGATCGGCGGCCGGGCAGCGGAACAGCACGCTGCGCAGCGTGCGCAGGTAGCCCACGCCGCTGCAGGCAATGCCCAGCGCGGTGCGGATCGGACTGCCGGCGCCGTCGGCCGCGATCAGGTAATCAGCCGCGATTTCATACTCGGGCTGGCCGTCGCGCGGACGCAGTCGAGCGACGACGCCCGATTCGTCCTGGCGGAAGGACACCATCTCCACGCCGAGCCGCATGTCGGCGCCCAGATCCAGCGCCACCTCGCGCAGGATCGGCTCCAGCCGGTCCTGCGCGATAGCCGCGCCCGTGCAGGGCGAGAGCTCCGCCGTGCGTTGCGTGGGCTTGCCGGGCGTCCAGTCGGTCTCCTCGAGCCACTCGCCGCAGAGGCTGGTGACCTTGGCGCGACGAAGCCGCGCATTGGCCGGCTCGGCCGGAATGCGATCGGCGATGCCGACGGCGCGGAAGTGCTCGAGCGTGGTTTCGGTGAAGCCCATCGCGCGCGGATGCGCCGAGCTGCCGTGATGCTTGTCGACCAGCACGTGGTCGATGCCCCGCCAGGCGAGGAACAGCGAAGCAGACAGGCCGACGAGGCTGCCGCCGATAACGAGAACGGAAGTGCGTTGCATGGTGGTGAGTCCTTCAATGACAAAGCCGCAGGCACGGCGAAGGACGTGAAACGCATTCGTGGGACGGCTGGAGCGTCGAAGGATTTTCCAGCGCGACTCGACGAGGGAACGGCACACGTCCACCTGCGTCGCGGTCCGCGGCCCACGAGGGGCTGGATTGTGTCCTGCCGCATTGCGCGGCGGGATGACCGGGGCTCACCAAACCGGTCCACCATTTTCGACCGGCGCAAGATAGCAACGCAGGCGCGCGCGGGCAAGCCGACCGGGCGGACACGTGATCGCGGTCACGCGCATCGGCACGCGATCGCCCTGCGCCGATCGATCGAACGCCTCGCCGCGCGGGCGACGCGCGGGCGGCTCAGCGCATCACCACCGGACCTTCCGATCGCTGCAGGCCGGTCTGCCGTTCGAGCTGCGCCGCGGGCAAGGGATGACTGAACAGATAACCCTGGAACCCGTCGCAGCCCTCGCCCACCAGGTACTCGAACTGCTGCTGCGTCTCCACCCCTTCGGCGATCACCTGCAGCCCCAGGCTCTTGCCCAGCGCCAGCACGGTCTGGCAGATCGCCCGATCGCCCGCATCGTGTTCGATGTCCATCACGAACGAGCGGTCGATCTTGAGGATGCTCAGCGGCAGGCTGCGCAGGTAGGTCAGCGAGGAGAAGCCCGTGCCGAAGTCGTCGATGGAGAACTGGATGCCCTCGCGACGCAGCTGATCGAGTTTTTCGATCGTCGATCCGATGTCCTGCTGCAGCATGCTCTCGGTGAGCTCCAGGCGCAGCCGGGCGGGCGGACACTCCACGCGGCGCACCACGTCGAGGATGGACTGGACGAAGTCCGCCTGACGGATCTGGCGCGCGCTCACGTTGACCGCGACGGTCATCGTCGA
>DASUJJ010000097.1:0-6471 GCA_036279335.1 Dyella sp. | reverse complement strand
AACAGCATCTGCGCCACGCCCTCGTTGGCGTAGATGCGCGCCGGCAGCGGCGTGGTGTTGGAGAACTCCAGCGTCACGTGGCCTTCCCACTCCGGCTCCAGCGGCGTCACGTTGACGATGATGCCGCAGCGCGCGTAAGTGCTCTTGCCCAGGCACACGGTGAGCACCGAACGCGGGATGCGGAAGTACTCCACGGTGCGCGCCAGCGCGAACGAATTGGGCGGGATGATGCACACGTCCGCCTCGACGTCGACGAAACTGGTCGGGTCGAACGCCTTCGGGTCGACGATGGTGGAGTTGATGTTGGTGAAGATCTTGAACTCGCGGGCGCAGCGCACGTCGTAGCCGTAGCTGGAGGTACCGTAGGAAATCAGCCGCTGCTCGTCGCGCATCTTCACCTGGCCCGGCTCGAACGGCTCGATCATGCCGTGCTGCTCGGCCATCCGGCGGATCCACTTGTCGGGTCTGATGCTCACGCGCGCTCCGGTTGTCTTGGCCCGGCGATCCGGGGAAGAGGCGAAAAATACCATGGACCCGGACGCCTGCGGCCGGGCTGTCGGGGCTGAAGCCCCTCCCACAGCGGGCCACGCCACCGACACCCCTTGTGGGAGGGGCTTCAGCCCCGAGGCTCCTGCCGGATGAGGTAAAGCGCTCCGCTCACGCCGCCGGCGCGCCCTGCACCACCACCTTGCCCAGGCCCAGCGACTTGTTGCGCGGCTGACGCGACAGCCGGCCCGCCGTGTTGCGGGCGATCTCGCGGTAGCGTGCGGCGAGATCGGACTCGGGCATCGCCACCACGGTCGGGTTGCCGCCGTCGGCCTGCTCGCGGATGCGGATGTCCAGCGGCAACGAGCCGAGATAGGCCACGCCGTACTGGTCGGCCATGCGCTGGCCACCGCCCTCGCCGAAGATGTGCTCCTCGTGGCCGCAGGCCGAGCACACGTGGGTGGCCATGTTCTCCACCACACCCAGCACCGGCACCTCGACCTTCTCGAACATTTTCAGTGCTTTGCGCGCATCGAGCAGGGCGATGTCCTGCGGCGTGGTGACGATCACCGCGCCGGCCACCGGCACCTTCTGCGACAGCGTGAGCTGGATGTCGCCGGTGCCGGGCGGCAGGTCCACCACGAGGTAGTCCAGTCCTTCCCAGCGCGAGTCGTTGAGCAGCTGCATCATCGCCTGGGTGACCATCGGGCCGCGCCAGATCATCGGCGTCTCCTCGTCGACCAGGAAGCCGATCGACATCGCCTGCAGGCCGTGCGCCTGCATCGGGATGATCGTCTTGCCGTCCGGCGACTCGGGCTTGCCGCTGATGCCCAGCATGCGCGGCTGGCTGGGGCCATAGATGTCGGCATCCAGGATGCCGACCTTGGCACCCTCCGCCGCCAGCGCCAGCGCCAGGTTCACCGACACGGTGGACTTGCCCACGCCGCCCTTGCCCGAGGCCACCACGATGATGTTCTTCACGTTCGCCAGCGGCGCCAGCTGGCCCTGCACCTTGTGCACCTGCACGCGGCTGCTGACGGACACCGCCGCCGTGGCAATGCCCGGATCGGCCTGCAGCGCCTCGCGTACCCGCGCCGCCAGCGCCTCGTGCGCGGTGGCGGCCGGGTAGCCGAGCTGCAGGTCGACCGACACGCGATCGCCGTCCACGCCGATCGCGCGTACGGCGTCGGCCAGGGGCGCGCCGGTGTGGGGGTCGGACAGTGCGCCGAGGATGCGGCGCACCAGGGCTTCGTTTGCCTGTGTCATGGGGGGAAGTCTTGAACAGTGGGACGTCAATTATGCCAGCCACGCCAGCACACCCGGCTGCGCCAGATCAGGGCGAAACGTCGCCGGTCGATGGTTTGCGCAATGCAGCTTGACGCTGTTCGGGCGCCTCGCGCACGCTCGCGCCATACGCTTTCGTACGGGAGGACCACCATGAAACTGCTGTCCCGCTTCACCCTCGCCACCGGCCTGCTGCTGATCGCCGGCTCCGCCTTCGCTGCCACCGACACGCCGGTGGGCACCTGGAAGACCATCGACGACAAGACCCACCAGCCCAAGTCGATCGTCGAGATCACCGAGAACAACGGCGAGCTGCAGGCCAAGGTGATCAAGGTGCTCAACTCCGACGAGGGTCCGAACCCGATCTGCAAGGAGTGCGAGGGCGAACGCAAGAACCAGCCGATCGAGGGCATGACCATCATGTGGGGCGTCACCAAAGATGACGACGTGTGGGATGGCGGCAAGATCCTCGATCCGAAGAACGGCAAGGAATACAAGGTCAAGCTCACGCTCACCGACGGCGGCCAGAAGCTCGACGTGCACGGCTACATCGGCTTCGCCCTGCTCGGCCGCTCACAGGTGTGGGAGCGCCAGGAATAACCGGCGTCCCATTTGCCTCGAAAAGCCCGCCGCCCGGCGGGCTTTTTTTGTGTCCGGCGCAGTGCCGCCAGAGGGGCGATTTGGACGTCCATGCCATAATGCGCGGTCACTTCGCCAAGCAAGCCACCATGAGCCGTCGCCTCCTCGTCACCAACGCCCTGCCCTATGCCAACGGGCCGCTGCACATGGGCCATCTGCTGGGCTACATCCAGGCCGATATCTGGGTGCGGGCGCAGCGCATGGCCGGCAACGAGGTGGTTTACGTGTGCGCCGACGATGCGCACGGCACGCCGATCATGCTGGCGGCCGAGAAGGCCGGGCTGGCGCCGGAGGCCTACATCGACGGCATCCGCGCCGGCCACGAGGCGGATTTCGCCGCGTTCGGCGTGGCATTCGACCACTACCACAGCACCCATTCGGACGAGAACCGCGAGCTGGCGACGCTGATCTACACGCGCCTGCGCGACAGCGGTGCGATTGCCAGGCGGAACATCCAGCAGCTGTTCGATCCGGACAAGCAGATGTTCCTGCCGGACCGCTACATCAAGGGCACCTGCCCCGTATGCAAGACGCCCGACCAGTACGGCGACAACTGCGAAAACTGCGGCGCCACCTACGCGCCCACCGACCTGATCAACCCGTATTCGGTGATGTCCGGCGCCACGCCGGTGCTGCGCGACTCGGAGCACTACTTCTTCCAGCTGTCGAAGTTCGAGGGCCTGCTGCGCGACTGGTTCGCCGGCAAGTACTCGAAAGGCCAGCCGGTGGCCAATAGCGGCGTGGCGGCCAAGCTGCGCGAGTGGCTGGACGGCGGCCTGAAGGACTGGGACATCTCGCGCGACGCGCCCTACTTCGGCTTCCCGATTCCCGATGCGCCGGGCAAGTTCTTCTACGTGTGGCTGGACGCACCGGTCGGTTACCTGGCCAGCTTCAAGGCGCTGTGCGACACGAGCGGGCTGAAGTTCGACGATTTCCTGGCGCCCACCAGCACCGCCGAGATGCACCACTTCATCGGCAAGGACATCATCAACTTCCACGGCCTGTTCTGGCCGGCGATGCTGCACGGCGCAGGCTTTCGCACACCCACCGCGCTGCACGTGAACGGCTACCTCACGGTCAACGGCGCGAAGATGTCCAAATCGCGCGGCACCTTCATCCAGGCGCGCACCTACCTCGATTCGGGCCTCAACCCGGAGTGCCTGCGCTACTACTTCGCCACCATGCTCGACGATGCGCCGGTGGACGTGGATCTGGATCTGAAGGCCTTCGAGGAGCGCGTCAACTCGCACCTGGTCGGCAAGTGGGTCAACATCGCCAGCCGCACCGCAGGCTTCGTGCACAAGTTCTTCGAAGGGCGTCTGGCCGAGCGCTTCGGCGCTGTCGAAACCGAGCTGTGGAACCGCCTGCTGGAGCAGTACGACGGCGTGGCCGAGCTTTACAACCAGGGCCAGTTCGCCGAGGTCAGCCGCCGCTTCGTGCTGATGTCCGACCTGGTCAACGGCCACATCGCCGCCACCGCGCCGTGGACGCTGGCCAAGGACGAATCGCGCCGCGTCGAGCTGCACCAGGTGTGCTCGTTCGCGCTTGCCGCGTTCCGCCTGCTGGGCGGATTGCTGAAGCCGATCCTGCCGGCCACGGTCGCCGCGGCCGAGCAGTTCCTGGCCGCGCCGATCATCGACTTCGACGACGCCCGCGCCGCCCTGCACAACCACATCATTGCGCCCTTCGCGCCGCTGCTCGGCCGCCTCGATCCCAAGCAGATCGAAGCGATGGTCGAAGCCTCGAAGGAATCGCTCGGCGCCCCTGCTGCCGCATCCACCGAAAAACCCAAGCCAGTGAAGAAAGCCATGACCGACGCCACGCCTGCCCCCGCCTCCTCCGACACCGCTGCCAACGCCACGATCAGCATCGACGACTTCGCCAGGCTCGACCTGCGCGTGGGCAAGGTCACCGTGTGCGAATTCGTCGAGGGCTCGGACAAGCTGCTGCGCTTCGAGCTGGACGCCGGCCCGCTGGGCACGCGGCAGATCTTCTCCGGCATCCGCGCCGCCTACGGCGAGCCGGACAAGCTGGTCGGCCGCAACGTGGTGTTCATCGCCAACCTGGCGCCGCGCAAGATGCGCTTCGGCCTGAGCGAGGGAATGATCCTCTCGGCCGGCGACGGCGGCAGCGACCTGTTCCTGCTCGACGCGGACGCCGGGGCCCAGCCCGGCGCCACGGTGCGCTGACGGCTCAGCGGCGGGTGTAGGTCACGAAGAAACCGACCAGATCGCCGTTCTCGCTGTACGGTGCCATGTCCACATAGCGATAACCGCGTGCGGCGTACTCGGCGTGCGACTTGGTGAGCTGCTTGGCCATGTGGCCCTTGCGCAGGCCGAAGGTGGCGTCGACGAAAATCGTCACGGTTTCCGGCGCATCGGCCTCGCTGGAGCTGGAGCTGGAGCTCGCGCTGGCCCGTGCGGGAGCAGCGTGGGCCGGCGAGATCGAGCTGCCGAACGCGATGGCTAGCAGCAGCGCGAAAGCAGTCAAGGGGGCGCGTTTCAACGAGATGTGCATGAGCAGACTCCGCAAGCGTGGATACAGCATGATCGACCCGGTGATTATCGCCCCGAACGCCATCCACGCATGAACGAATCGATCGATACACTCGCCACCCGCATCGACGCGATCCTGCCGCAGACCCAATGCGAGCAGTGCGGCTTCCACGGCTGCCGCCCGTACGCCGAGGCGATTGCGCGCGGCGCGGCCCCCATCAACCGCTGCCCGCCCGGTGGCGCGGCCGGCATCGCGAAACTCGCCGCCCTGCTCGATCAGCCGCTGCTTGCGCTTGATCCCGCCCACGGCGTGGAGAAGCCGCGCACGCTGGCGCGCATCGTCGAGGCTGACTGCATCGGCTGCACCAAGTGCATCCAGGCCTGCCCGGTCGACGCCATCGTCGGCGCGGCCAAGCTCATGCATACCGTGCTGATCGACGACTGCACCGGCTGCGAACTGTGCGTGCCGGCCTGCCCGGTGGACTGCATCGTGCTGGAACCGATGCCGCTGGCCTGGGCGGAAGATCCGGCCCGCGCCGACACGGCGCGAGCGCACTTCCAGCGCCGCGAGGCCCGGCTGGCGCGCGAACGCGCCGCGCACGAGGCCGAGCTCGCCGCGCGCAAGGCGGCGGTGGATGCCACGGCGACCCCGAGCAACCCGGTGCTGGCGGCGCTGGCGCGGGCCAGGGCAAAGAAACAGGGAACCCCCGAATGAAGCGCGCCGATGTCGTGGAAATGTTCACCCGCCTGCGCGAGCTGAACCCCAAGCCCACCACCGAGCTGGCCTACACCACGCCGTTCGAGCTGCTGGTGGCGGTGGTGCTGTCGGCGCAGGCCACCGACGTGGGGGTCAACAAGGCCACGCGCCGGCTCTACCCAGTGGCCAACACGCCCGCGGCGATCCTCGCGCTGGGCGAGGACCGGCTCAAGGGCTACATCAACACCATCGGCCTGTTCAACGCCAAGGCGAAGAACGTCATTGCGCTGTGCCAGCTGCTGATCGAGCAGCACGGCGGCGAGGTTCCACGCGAGCGCGAAGCGCTGGAGGCGCTGCCCGGCGTGGGCCGCAAGACGGCCAACGTGGTGCTCAATACCGCTTTCGGCGAACCGACCATTGCGGTGGACACGCACATCTTCCGCGTCTCCAACCGCACCGGCCTGGCACCGGGCAAGGACGTGCGCGCGGTCGAGGCGAAGCTGGAGAAAGTCGTGCCGGCCGAGTTCAAGCTCGACGCCCACCACTGGCTGATCCTGCACGGGCGTTACGTGTGCAAGGCGCGCAAGCCGGATTGTCCGAACTGCGTGATCCGCGACCTGTGCCGATACAAGGACAAGACGCCGGCTTGATCGGGCTGGCGCGCATCGCGGTGTGTGTCTGGTGCGAGTGGCAGGCTGTCGGGGGGCCGGAGCCGTCGGGACTGAAGCCCCTCCCACAGATGCGGAACTGGTCATTTCGAAGTGGGAGTGTCGGGGCTGAAGCCTCTCCCACAGGTGGGCAGCTTGCCATTCCGAAGTGGGAGTGTCGGGACTGAAGCCCCTCCTACAAGTATGCAACTGGGCTGCCCCC
>DASUJJ010000096.1:0-7671 GCA_036279335.1 Dyella sp. | reverse complement strand
GCCCGGGCCTCGGCCAGCAGCGCGGAGAAGGGCCGGCTGCCGTCGTAGCGGTTGAACAGGTAGGACAGCGAGCCGGAGAACACGCCTTCCAGCGTGAGCAAGCTGTCGCCGCAGCCGAGCAGACGGCGCAGCGTGGAGATCACCGGCAAGCCGGCGCCGACGGTGGCGGCATCGCCATCGTGTTGCTCGGCACCGGCGTGGTGGGCGGCGCCCTGCTCAAGCTGCTGTGCACGCCGGCCGCGGCGCGCATCCGGCTGGTCGGCGCGGCCAACTCGAAGCGCCAGCGGACCGATCCGGCGCAGCTCGCCAGCCGCGCGCTGCGCGAGCAGCTCAGGAGCCAGGGCGATCCGCGCGACAACGCGGCGCTGCTCGCGGCGCTGGACGCCAGCGGCGTGGCGACGAAAGTGATCGTCGACGCCACCGCCAACGCGTCGCTGGCGGCGCGCCACGCCGAATGGCTGGAGCGCGGCTATCACGTGGTCACCGCCAACAAGGCGCTGGCCGGTGGCGAGCTCACCGGCTGGCGCGCGCTGCAGGCCGCCACTGCCGGCGCGGCGCGCTACGGTGATTCGGCCACGGTGGGCGCGGGCCTGCCGGTGCTTTCCACCCTGCGTCGCCTGCGCGGCTGCGGCGACGCGCTGCTCACGCTCGAAGGCGTGTTTTCCGGCTCGCTGTCCTACCTGTTCAACCAGTACGACGGCAGCGTGCCGTTCTCCACCCTGCTCGGTGAGGCGCGCCGGCTCGGCTATACCGAACCCGATCCGCGTTCGGACCTCTCCGGCGACGACGTGGCGCGCAAGCTGCTGATCCTCGCCCGCCACGCCGGCTTCTCGCTCAACACCGACGAGGTGGAGGTGGAGAGCCTGGTGCCCGAAGCGCTGCGCCCGCTGTCCACCGAGGCCTTCCTCGATCGCCTTGCGGAACTCGACGCGCCGCTCGCCACCCGCGCCGCCGAAGCGCGCGGGCGCGGCCACGTGCTGCGCTACCTCGCCCGGCTCAACCAGCGCGGCCACGCCCGCGTGGGTCTGGTCGAGGTGCCGGCCACGCATCCGGCCGCGCGGCTGTACGGCACCGACAACCAGTTCGCGCTCACCACCACCCGCTACAACACCCAGCCGCTGGTGATCCAGGGGCCGGGCGCGGGGCCGGAAGTCACCGCGCAAGCCTTGCTGGGCGACGTTCTGGCGCTGGGCTGAGCCCGCTCAGCGTTCGGCCACAGCCGGTTCGGCAATCGCCTCCACCTGGATACGCAGCGTCACCGTCATGTCGAAGCCGTAATCCTTGCCGCCCGGCATGCCGAACGTGTCGCGCTCGAACGTACCGAGCGCGTCCGCGCCGCACACCTCGCGCTTGAACATGGGGTGCGGCATGCACTTGAAGCTGTTGATCGCCAACGTGAGCGGATGGCTGACGCCGTGCAGGGTGAGCGTGCCGTCCACGCGGGTCGGCTTGCCGTCGCGAAAACCGGCCAGCTGGCCCTTGTAGGTGGCCTGCGGATAGCGCCGGGTGTCGAACAGGTCGGCGCCCTGGGCATAGTCGTTGAGCTTGTCCTGGCCGAAGTCCGCGCTCGCCATGTCTACCGTGATGTCCACCGTGCCGGTGCGCTTGGCACGATCCAGCGTCACCGTGCCGCTGCTGTGGTTGAACTTGCCGCGCCACACCGACAGGCCGCCCAGGTGATCGGCTTCGAAGCTGGGGTAGGTGTGATCCGGGTCGATGCGATACACCGTCGGCGCGGCCACCGCGCCAAGGCTGGCGAGGGTGAGCGCAACGCCCGCGATGAGGCGGGTGGGCATCCGGACGATCGGTTGGCGAGGGCGGGGGCGCATGGAGACGATTCCTTGGTGAGTGTCGGGAACGACGAGCGGCGCAGCGGCTTTTCGACAGCGCAAAACAAAACGCGCGACCCGAGGGCCGCGCGTTTCTCATAGGTGCTGCATGTGGAGGCTCAGTGGCCGGTGACGCGCTCGGCGTCTTCCTCATCCGGCGGAATCTGCAGATCATCCGGATGCGCGGCCGCTTCGATGCGCTCGGCCTCGATTGACGGCGTGCGCCAGCCGGACTTCACGCCCCACAGGAAGAACACCAGCCCGATCACCGCGACCACGGCCAGGTCCCAGCCGTAATGGATGTAGTCCAGGCCACCGAACTTGGCGCTGCCGATAAAGGACACGGCCGCCAGCGTGATCAGGTAGGCGATCAGCCACCAGGCCCCTTTCAGCGAGCGGCCGAAGTCGTGCCAGCCGTGCTTGGCCTGGTAATAGAAGTACACCGGCAGCGCCACCACCATCAGCAGGATGATCTCGCCGGTGAGCGGCCACTTGGCCCAGTACAGCAACTCGGCCGACATGATGAAGGCGATCGCCGCGATGATCGGCAGGCCGGTCAGCTTGAACGGGCGATGCAGCTCCGGTGCGGTGCGGCGCAGGGTCATCACGCTGACCGGCCCGGTGAGGTAGGAAATGATCGTGGCCACCGAGATCACCGCGGCCAGCGAATCCCAGCCGCGGAAGAAGAACAGGAACAGGAACGACACCACCAGGTTCAGCCACATCGCCGGACGCGGCACGCCCGACTTCGGGTCGACGGTGCCGAAGATGCGCGGCAGCGTGCCGTTGCGCTCCATGCCGTAGATCATGCGGGCGGTGGTGGCGGTGTAGGTCATGCCGGTGCCGCTGGGGCTTACGAACGCATCGGCGTACAGCAGGATCGCCAGCCAGTTGAGGTTGACGATCACCGCCAGCTCGGCGAACGGCGAGCTGAAGTTGATGCCGTGCCAGCCGGCCTTGGCCAGCAGGTCCTGCGGCACCGAGCCGAGGTAGGCCACCTGCAACAGCACGTAGACGATCGTGGCGAGCACGATCGCGCCGATGATCGCGAACGGAATGCTGCGCCCCGGGTTTCGGGCTTCGCCGGCCAAGTTCACCGGACTCTGGAAGCCGTTGAAGCTGAACACGATGCCGGCCGTCGCCACCGCGGTGAGGATCGCCGCGAAGTCGTTGGTGTGACCGCCGCCGTTGATGCCAACGGAGAAGTTCTCGGTGTGGAAACCGCTGGCGATCAGGGCGACGCCGGTGGCCGCCGGAATGACCAGCTTGACGATGGTGATCAGCGAGTTGGAGCTGGCGAACAGCTTCACGCTCCAGAAATTGAGCATGAAATAGACGACCACCAGCACTGCGGCGATGCCGATGCCAAGCTGGCTCAGCTCACCGTGCTGGCCGGGCACCACGTGGTAGAGATCCTGCGCCCACTGCCACTTCCAGCCGGCCATGTACTGCACCGAGGCCTCGGCCTCCACCGGGATCACCGAGACGATCGCGATCCAGTTGGCCCAGCCGGCGATGAAGCCGACCAGCGAGCCGTGCGAGTAGTGGCCGTAGCGCACCATGCCGCCGGACTCGGGGAACATCGCGCCCAGTTCGGCGTAGGTCAGCGCGATCGTCATGATGATCGCCGCGCCCAGCACCCACGCCCAGATCGCACCGGGGCCGGCCAGCTTGGCGGCGTTCCACGCGCCAAACAGCCAGCCCGAGCCGATGATCGAGCCCAGCCCGGTAAACATCAGGGCCATCGGTCCGACATCGCGTCGGATGGAGTTCTGGTTTGCCATCAGGATCCCCTGCGCGGCGGGAGGCGCCGCAGTTCAAAACCACGATAGTGGCAAAGTGGGCCGGAGCTGTCACGCCGCGGCGGCAATGTGCCTTGGGCCGTTGCATCCTTGTCCCACGCGGCTACGGCATGCGGCGCGTCTCCCGAGGATGCGGCTGTCCTCGCCTCGTGATGGTCATGCGACGCGGCCCTGGTGACGCGGCCAACTCCGGCGCCGTCAACCCAGGGGCTCTCAACAGACGAACGTCTGGCCAGGCGGGAACCCATCGTCAAAGCCGCCAAGAGCGGGGTTCCGCATGCCGTCGGAAATCACGTTGCCCCTGGGCGGTGGCCGTTCCCATGGAGAGCGCCTGACCGATGCCCGGCAGTCGATCACGCTTGCCGTCACGCGCTGAAGCGCATTGCGCTCAGCACTCGATGACGTTCACCGCCAGACCGCCGCGGCTGGTTTCCTTGTATTTGTCTTTCATGTCGCGGCCGGTGGCGCGCATGGTGGCGATCACCTTGTCCAGCGAGACGCGGTGCTTGCCGTCACTCTTGAGCGCCATGCGGCTGGCGTTGATCGCCTTCACCGAGCCCATCGCGTTGCGCTCGATGCAGGGAATCTGCACCAGGCCGCCGATCGGGTCGCAGGTGAGGCCCAGGTTGTGTTCCATGCCGATCTCGGCGGCGTTTTCCACCTGCCAGATGCTGCCGCCCAGCGCGGCGGTGAGGCCGGCCGCGGCCATCGAGCAGGCCACGCCCACCTCGCCCTGGCAGCCGACCTCGGCGCCGGAGATCGAGGCGTTCTCCTTGTACAGAATGCCGATCGCGCCGGCGGTGAGCAGGAAGTCGATCACGCCCTTTTCGTCGAAGCGCGCGCAGAACTGCTTGTAGTACATCAGCACCGCCGGCACGATGCCGGCCGCGCCGTTGGTGGGCGCGGTCACCACGCGGCCGCCCGCGGCGTTTTCCTCGTTCACCGCCAGCGCGTAGAGGTTGACCCAGTCGAGGATGGTGAGCGGATCCTTCAGCGCGGCCTCGGGCTGGTTGCGCAATTCGGCGGCCATCGCCGGCGCGCGCCGCGCCACCTTCAGGCCGCCGGGCAACACGCCGGGCGAGCGCAGGCCGCGGGCCACGCAATCCTGCATCGCCTGCCAGAGGTTGAGCAGGCCCGCGCGCGTTTCCGCCTCGGGGCGCCACACGCTCTCGTTGGCCAGCATCAGCTGCGCGATGGTGAGGTCGTGCTGCTCGCACAGCTTGAGCAGTTCGTCACCGCTGGAGAACGGATAAGGCTGCTCGGTGGTGTCGGCCACGATGCGGTCTTCCGCCGCCTCGTCGTGGTTCACCACGAAGCCGCCGCCCACCGAGTAGTAGTCGCGCGTGGCCAGCTCATTGCCCTGCTCGTCGTACGCGCTGAAACGCATGCCGTTGGTGTGGAACGGCAGCTTCTGGCGCTTGTTGAATACCAGATCGGCCTTCTCGTCGAAGGCGATTGCGTGGCGGCCCAGCAGCACGATGCGGTGATCCTTGCGGATGCGTGCCAGCGTGGCAGGGATGGTGTCCGGATCGACGGTGTCCGGGTGTTCACCCTCCAGCCCCAGCAACACCGCCTTGTCGGTGCCGTGGCCGCGGCCGGTCATCGCCAGCGAGCCGAACAGCTCCGCGCGCACGCGCGTCACGCGATCCAGCACACCCTTTTCGTCCAGCCAGCGCTCGCAGAAGCGCGCCGCCGCGCGCATCGGGCCCACCGTGTGCGAGGAGGAGGGACCAATGCCGATCTTGAAGAGGTCGAATACGCTGACGGCCATGAATACGCTGCGGGAGAGTGGGGAAGACCCGCTATTCTAGGCGCTTGCGCCAGCCCGGCGTCTGTACGCCCGCGTGTGTTGATGAGCCACCTGATTCTGTACCAGCGCGATTACTGCCACCTGTGCGACGCCGCCCTCGCCGTGATGGCCGAAGCGCACGCGCCGGATTTCGACAGCGAATGGGTGGACGACAGCGCCGAGCTGGAGGCGCGCTACGGCACCCGCGTGCCGGTACTGCGCGATACGCGCGACGGGCGCGAGCTGGACTGGCCGTTCGATGCGGCGGCGGTGCGTGCCTTTCTTGGGTCTTCGGCGCAACCGACGTCGTGACAAGGCGCTCGTCCTCCTGTGGCCGTGGAATGCACCGGGAGGACGTGTTTCGTACGCACACCCGCCTGGCCAGCACGTTGCCCCGCAGCCGCTCGGGAGACCGGTCGGCGGGCGTCATCCGGTTGCACTGCGGTGGGATCGGTCGTGCTAGGACTTACTGCGTTCCAAGCAGTATCGAGCGGTAGAACTTGGCGAGTGTCTGTGGCGGCTCGTTTGATCCCGCCTTTGTCCAGGACATGATGCCCCGGCAGACGGCTGCGGTGTTGGCGCTCGCCGCCGGCTCGTACAATGTCTGGAAATCTTCCAAGTTGAAGCCTGACGGGTCTTGCGCCTTGCGCGTCACGAACGAAGCGAATTCGGCCTGCGTGAACGCGCTCTTCTTCGGCCGGCCTGCCTTGCGGTTCTTGATCCCGGAAATGAGCATGGCAGCCTCGCTTTCGCGAGCGGCTGTCTGCAAGTCGTTCGGCAGGCGCCCAAAAGCCGAGGGGTCGCCGTTGATGAATTCCTTGCAGCCCTCGGGGTCGCGATCTTTGAAGTATCTGGCGATATCCACCTTCGAGCGCAGGTTGCCAATGATCTTGTCATCATCTGCGTAAGGGGTGAGCTCGATCATCATGGATGAGAACGCGCTGGTCAGCTTTCTGCCGACCTCAGCGTTCTGCTTGGCCATTGCTTGCGGATCGTCGTGATCCTTGATCGATTTGAATATGGAGCGCAGTGCGTTGCGGAAGTCTTCGTCCTCATCAAGCAGGATGCGGTAGGCGGGGGATTTGCGGGCGTAATCCTCAAGCATGAAATCGACCGCTGCATCGCTACCCAACCTGGGCAGGTCGCTGGCGGCACCGACACTGTCCTGTTGGGCAGCGGCAACCGGAAATATCGGGCCTTGCCATCCGGATGCTTGGCGGTTGTAGATGAAGGCAATGAGCACGCCGAGGAAGATGGCGATCATCACCCGCGATGGCTTCCCCGCAGCGGGGCCGGCCGCCTTGCGCGGTTCAGTGGGCTCGAAGCGGTTCGCGACCTCGCCAAGCTTCGGTTCGCCCCCATGATCTGGATTTGCTTCGGCCTCGCGTCCGGTCGGTTGACTCATGGCACTGAAAAGGAGCGCGCCACCGGCCGCGCCCAAGTACCGAAAGGCGATATGCAAGAAGACCGACTGCGCGCCCACGAGGTTGCTGTGCTCAAAAAGGGCATACAGCCTTCGGGAAGAAATCCATGTCTCCACGAGCACGATGCACGCGATGGCCACCAGGAGGACACGGTTCCACTCATTTTTCTTCGCTGATTTCGACAGTTCCATTGTCTTCGCTCCATCTGTGTCAAGCGCGCCGCATGCCGTTGCGTCGCGTATTCCATGTTCATGTGTATCACGTGTTGACTGTCGCGGAGCCGATGGCCCCGTTGAGAGTGGGTCAGCCGATTCAGCGGCGCCTCGCTTGGATGCTCACGTCGCTACTAGGCAACGCTATTTCGCAATCAGGTTCAGGTGCGCAGTCACCGTCACCTCGTTGGCGATCACCGAAGTGTCGGCGTAGTCGCCGCCGCCCACGCCGAAGTCCAGGCGCTTCACCGTGCCCTTTACGTCCAGAACGGCGCCGGCAGTGCCGGGTTTGAAGTCTACGGCGAGGCTCACCGGCTTGGTCACGCCGTGCAGGGTGAGGTTGCCGTCAGCGGTCACCTGGTTGCCGTTGCGATGGAACGCGGTGGTGACGAAGTGCGCCTTGGGGAATTGGGCGACGTCGAAGAAATCGCTGCCGGGCAGGGCGGTGTCGCGGTCGTTGTCGCCGGTCCTGGCGCTGGCCAGGTCGACGGTGACGTCGAACTTCGACGCGTCCAGATGCGCGGGGTCGTAAGTGATGGCGGCGTCGAATTTCTCGAAGTGGCCGTCGAACCCGGAGCCCTGGAAGGTGCCGTGGAAGGCCAGCGTGCTGCCGGA
>DASUJJ010000095.1:0-5972 GCA_036279335.1 Dyella sp. | reverse complement strand
GGCGGCGACATCGAGGAAACCGCGTTCAACACGAACTGCGAGGCGGCGGTGGAGATCGCCCGCCAGCTGCGCATTCGTGATGCCGGCGGCCTGATCGTGATCGACTTCATCGACATGGACAGCCCGCGTCACCAGCGTGAGGTGGAGGATCGCCTGAAGGACGCGCTGAAGCTCGACCGCGCCCGCGTGCAGATCGGCCGTATCTCGCGTTTCGGCCTGCTGGAGATGTCGCGCCAGCGCCTGCGCCCCAGCCTGGGCGAAGCCAGCGAGATCGTTTGCCCGCGTTGTGAGGGCCATGGCCACATCCGCGGCGTGGAATCGCTGTCGCTGTCCACCCTGCGTCTGATCGAAGAGCACGCGATGAAGGACAACACCGGCCAGGTGCTGGTGCAGGCGCCGCCGGAAGTGGCCAACTTCATGCTCAACGAGAAGCGCGCGAGCGTCGTCGAGATCGAGCTGCGCAACAAGGTGCACGTGGTCATCGTGGCCGACGACAAGCTCGAAACCCCGCATATCCAGATCCAGCGGATCAAGGAAGCGGAAATGGGCGAGCACAGCAAGCCCAGCTACGAGCGCCTCACTGCAGTCGAAGCCTCGCCGATTCCCAAGATGGGACAGACGCTCGGCAGCAGCGAGCAGCCCGCCGTCAGCGGCGTGGTGCCCTCGTCCCCCGCCCCGGTCCGTGAAGAGGCAGCTGCCGTTGCCGCTCCCACGCCGGCACCGCCGCGCCGTGCGCAGGCTCCCGTCGCTGCCGCACCGGCGCCGTCGTCGGGCGGCATCCTGTCTCGCCTGCTGGGCTGGTTCCGCAGTCCCGAGGAGACTCCGGCGAAGGCCTCATCCGCTTCGGCGAGCGACGCCTCGAATCGCCGGCAGCCGCCGCGACGCGATGAGCGCGGCCGCGCAGGCCAGACCAGTGGGGCCGCGGCCGGCGGCCGTGGCGGCCAGCCTTCGGGTCGGCGTGAATCAACCGCCGGCGGCTCCAACCGCGGTGCGGCAAACGCCTCGGGCAAGGGCCCCCGCCAGCGAGGCGAGCAGGCGTCGGGCGGCCAGCCGCGTCAGGCGCCGTCGCGGCAGCAAGAGCCCCGGACGCCCCGCGGCGCCCAGGCGTCGCAGCGCAACGACGAGAAAAGCTCCAGAAACGACGTGGCAGCGGCGCAGGTCGCGGCACGTCCGGAGCGCGCCGAGCGTCCAGAGCGTCCCGAACGCCAGCCGCAGCCGGCACGTGTGCGAGTAGCCGTTGCCGCTGAACATGCGGATGACGAGATCAAGCTGGCTGCGGCCGATACGTCCGTTGCCGGGTCGAGTCCGGGCACGGATCAGCCCGATGGCGCGACCGACGCCGAAGGCAGCGGAGCGCGCCGCCGTCGCGGCCGTCGCGGTGGTCGCCGTCGTCGTCGTCAGGACGAGAGCGCGGCGCCGACGTCATCCGAGGCTTCGCAAGAGGCCAAGGCGCTTGACGATGAGGATCGCGACGACGTGGCGAGCAACAAACCCGCCTCTCCGCCCGCGAACGAAAATCCGTCGGACGCGGCCACCGTGGCAGCGGTCGCCACTCAGTCGCAGGCGGTGATGGATCTCGATCGTCAGGACGCGACGTCCGGTGCGCCGCGCCAGGCAGTCGAAGTACCCAGCCCCAGCGAGCCCGAGGTCGCCCCGCACGTTGCTGCGGCGTCGTCCAGCATGAAGTCGGATGCCCAGACCGCTGAGCTGCGGGAGAGCGCAGCATCCCCGACGTCATTCAACCTTCCGGTTCTGCCGCCACTGCAGGGAACGGCGAGCAGCACCGAAGATGAGCCGGTGGTGTCGAAGATGGCGGCAAGGGCGGACGAAGTGACGGTAAACGCCTCCGCGGGTGAATCCATGCCCAAGATGGCGGTGCCGGCCGACACGGTGCAGCCGCCCTCCTCGCAAGCCGCCGTCATCCGCGAAGCACCGAAGCCGGCGGAGGAAACGCCGGTGCAGCGCAAGCCTGACCCGTCGCAGGGCGAGCTGCTGTCGCCAGCAACGGACGAGGAGGCACGCGCTCCGGCCAGCACGGCGGAGGGCGAAGATGCGCCTGTAGCGCAGCCCCATGTGGAGCCGCGCAAGCGGGACGATTCCACCAGCGGCTGATCGCTGCATTGGCGACACAAAAAACCGGGCCCAGGCCCGGTTTTCTTGTTGTGCAGACGGCCTGCCGGGGAGCTGGTCAGGCGGTGGCGTGATGCGGGTTGGCGTTCTCGATCAGACCGTGCACCGCCATCAGGTGCGCCAGGCTGATGACGTGGTCCACGTTGAGCTTTTCCATCAGCCGCTGTTTGTAGGTGGACACCGTCTTGGGGCTCAGGCTGAGCTGCTCGCCGATCACCGTCAGCGGCTTGCCGCGAACCAGCATCATCGCCACCTCCAGCTCACGGCTGGAGAGCGCATCGAACGGCGACTCGGTGCCATCGAGCGTCGCCAGGGCGAGCTGCTGGGCGACGGCCGGTGCAAGATAGCGGCGCCCGGTGGCCACCTGCCGCACGGCTGCAAGCAACTCGTCAGCCGAACACCCCTTGGTGAGATAGCCCAGCGCTCCCGCGTCCAGCAGGCGCTTGGGAAACCGTGCATCGTCGACCACCGTGACAATCACGATATGCGTATTGAGCTTCGAGCGAATGACACGCTCGGTCAGCTCGATGCCGCTCATGCCCGGCATGTGGACGTCAACCAGCGCGATGTCGGGAGCCAGCGTGCGAATCAGGCGAAGCCCCTCTTCCGCCGTTCCCGCCTCACCGCGAATGCGGATATCCGGCTGCTGCTGCAGAATCATTCGGAAGCCGGTTCGTACCAGCTCGTGATCGTCCACCAAGACAATATTGATCACTTCATACCCTCCATGGGTGATGGCTGCAGAGGCGCTTGGCGCCGCCGCTTGATAGGCGCTGATGCGCCGGCTGACGGCCGGGGCCTACCTGCCCCGGCACTTCCAGAGTCATCCACGACGACCAATCTCCTGACTTGCCGGCACTCCCCTGGCCGACATCGTGAGATTGCCACCACGACAACCGCGCCGGCGTCAGAACATGCCTACATCCGGCGTGCGCGCACGTCGGCCTGACGAACCGGCTTTCGGCTATGCGACGAAGCGCACATCGGCCGGATTCCTCCGGCGCCGGTCAGGTGGTGGAACCCGGTCGACGCGCCATCTCGTCGCCCCGTCGGGTTCGCGCTTCGGAACACCAGGAGACGAGATCCCTTTTCGTCTCCGCCAGCTCTTGCCTTGCGCGCGTGTCCCTGCGGTGCCGCAGCATCCCTGCAAACAACCGCCATCCGCGTCGCAACGCGAAGGGCGCAGTCATTGTCTGCATGTGATTTCTCCACAGCCGCCCCTGCGCGACTGTCCCGGCAGGCTAGCAATTCTTCACGGCACGTGCACGCGGCAATGCACGCGGCTCACGTCCAGCCGCGTATCATGGAGAAACACCCGTATCTGCGAGTCCCATGATCAAAGCCTGCCTGCTCTCCCTGCTCATGCTTGCCCCCGTCGCTCTGGGCGCGAAGGAGGCGTCGAAGGATGCCACCACCCCGCCGCCGGAGTCCTCGCCCCAGGTAGTGCTGCACACCACCCAGGGCGACATCACGCTCGAGCTCTTCCCGGACAAGTCTCCAAAGAGCGTGGCCAATTTTCTGCAATACGTGCGCGACGGTTTTTACGCGGGCACGGTGTTTCACCGTGTGATCCCCGGCTATCTGGTGCAGGGCGGGCTGTACACGCGCGAACTGCAGCCGCGTCGCACGCGGCCGGCAATTCCCAGCGAGGCGGACAATGGTCTGTCCAACGTGCGCGGCACCGTGGCCGTGGCGCGCGGTGCCGATCCCAACTCCGGGACCTCCCAGTTTTTCTTCAATCTGGTGGACAACCGTCGGCTGGACTTCGTCGGCAGCCAGAGCGGCCTGACCTGGGGCTACACGGTGTTCGGAAAGGTCATCAAGGGGATGGATGTGGTCGACAAGATGGCCGCCCTTCCCACGCGCCCACTGGGTCCGTTTGCGGGCGACGTTCCCAATCCGATCGTGGTGATCACCGGAGCTGAGGTGGTGGGAGAGGCAGCAGCGCCCGACGCGCAGGGAAAGCCGGCCGCGGAAGCTTCCACCACCAAGGACAAGGCCGCGGCCAGGACCAAACCCGCAGGCAAGAGCTGAGGCGATGACGAGCCTGTTCATCTCCGACCTGCATCTGGATGACAGCCGACCGCAGATCACCAGCCTGTTCGAGCGCTTCCTCGCAAGCCCCGAAGTTCGATCGGCGCAAGCGCTGTACATCCTCGGCGACCTGGTGGAGGCGTGGATTGGCGATGACGACGATGCGCTGTTGCCCGCGCGAATCGCGGCGGCCACGCGCGCGCTCGGCGAAGGCGGCGTTCCGGTTTACTTCATCGCCGGCAATCGCGACTTCCTGCTAGGCGAATCATTTGCACGACAAGCCGGCCTCACGCTGCTTGATGACGGCAGCGTGGTCGAGATCGAGGGGCGCCGTACGCTGCTGATGCATGGCGACGTGCTGTGCACGGACGACCTCGCCTACCAGGCGGTCCGCCGCCAGGTGCGGCAACCCGAATGGCAGGCGCAGATCCTCGCGATGCCGCTTGAAGCGCGCCGTGCCCTCGCCGGCAAGGCCCGCGAGGAGAGCAGAACGCACACGGGCAGCACGTCCGAGGCCATCATGGACGTCAACGCCGACGCCGTGGCCCAGGCCATGCGAAACGCCGGTGTCACGCGCCTGATCCACGGCCACACCCATCGACCTGCGGTTCACCGTTTCGACCTGGATGGCCAGGCGGCCGAACGCATCGTGCTGGGTGACTGGTACGAACAGGGCTCGCTGCTGCGTGTCAGTGGCGGCGACATTGCGCTGTCGGTCCTGCCAATTACCTGAGCTGTCCGCACGCCGGCACGCGGCCTTTGAAAGATCCGGAGCAGCGGATCCCGTCTACGCAAAACGCCCCACGAGGGGGCGCTTTGCGTAACTGGCGGAGAGAGAGGGATTCGAACCCTCGATAAGGCTTTTGACCCTATACTCCCTTAGCAGGGGAGCCCCTTCGGCCTCTCGGGCATCTCTCCGTTTTCTTCTGCACTGCTGCAGAGCCGGCAAGGATACTGACCGGCGTGATCGAGGTAAAGCCCTTCGTGTTATTCGGCGGTGGTCTCGCTCGAATCCGCGCTGCCGGATTCGTTTTCGCCCTTGATCCGCTGATAGATTTCTTCGCGATGTACCGAGACATTCTTGGGCGCATTGATGCCGATACGCACCTGATTGCCCTTCACGCCGAGAACGGTAACGGTCACCTCGTCACCGATCATCAGGGTTTCACCGACCCGGCGGGTCAGAATCAACATGATTTGCTACTCCGTAAAATGATGTGGTTACAGGCCAGCTGTGGGACGCGACCTCACCCCTGAGTCCGTCCACAGTTCGACGTAAGCATCCGTCGAAGGCCCCCGCGCCTTCCCCGGCTTCCACCAACCAAGGCGAATAAGATGTCTTGGCGCGCAGTACCGCTGCAACCAGCGGCACCGACAATCCGAGGATACTAGCCGAGCCTCGCCAAACCACGCAATCGCTGTCGGTTCCACAGCAGGCCGTTCTGGCCGTTCATTCTTCAGCTCGCCAGCCTTTCGCCAACCCATGCTGGCAATGCACTCAGCAAGGCGGGGAGTTGGGGCGAATCGACCCCACCCCCCTGTGCCATATCGGGCCGGCCGCCGCCCTTGCCCTCGATCTGGGCCGCGACATGCGCCACGACGTCCCCCGCCTTGATACGCCCCAGCGCCTTGCCATGCACGCCAGCCACCAGCGAAGCGCGACCCTCTGTCGCACCAGCCAGCAGCACGACACAATCACCCAGCTGCTGCTTGAGCTGGTCGATGCTGTCGCGAAGCGCCTTGGCGTCCAGGCCTTCCAGTCGCGCGGCGACCACCTTGATGCCCCCCACGTCCTTCGCCGAACCGGC
>DASUJJ010000094.1:0-13110 GCA_036279335.1 Dyella sp. | reverse complement strand
GCGTGCTCACGCTGGAGCGCGTGTACGGCGTGAGCTGCGACGACGTGGCGGCGATCGACGCGGCCGGCATCGACCGCAAGGCGCTCGCCGTGAAGGGCGTGCGGGTGTTCTACGAGCAGGTGTTCCGCGACAACTTCTTCCACGCCGACGCGCACCCGGGCAACGTCTGGGTGGATCTCACGCGCAAGGACGACCCGCGCTTCATCGCGCTGGATTTCGGCATCATGGGTTCGCTGCCCGAAGCCGACCAGTACTGGCTGGCGCAGAACTTCATCGCGCTGTTCGAGCGCGATTATTTCCGCATCGCCCAGCTGCACATCGACGCCGGCTGGATGCCGCCGCATCTGCGCGTGGACGAACTGGCCGCGGCGGTGCGCACGGTGTGCGAGCCGTATTTCACCCGGCCGCTGTCGCAGATCTCGCTGGCCGAGCTGGTGGTGAAGCTGTTCCGCACGGCGCAGAAGTTCGAGCTCACCCTGCAGCCGCAGCTGATCCTGCTGCAGAAGACCCTGCTCAACATCGAAGGCGTCGGGCGCATGCTCGACCCGGACATCGACATCTGGGCGGTGGCGCACCCGGTGCTGGAGCGCATCCTGCGCGAGCGCTACAGCCTGCGCCGCACGCTCAAGGAGGTGCGCAAGCGCGTGCCCGAATGGATCCACGCCGCGCCGCAGTTTCCCGAGCTGGTGCGCGACGCGCTCAAGCAGGCCGCGCGCGGCGAACGGCGCGAGATCGCCGACCCGCTGGTGCTGTTGCAGCAGGCCGAACTGGCGCGCCGCCAGCTGCGGCTGATCGGCGGCGCCCTGCTCGGCGGCAGCCTGCTGATCGTGGCCGCGCTGCTGTGGACGCTGGCGCCGCAGCAGGGGATGTGGGCGCCGCTGGGCTGCGCTGTTGCCGGCCTCATGGCCTTCGCCACCGGCTGGCCGCGACGCCGCTGACCCTCGGGCAGGCGCCCGCTCGCGGGCGATGCCTTGCGCCCTGAACCGACATCCAAGCCAGCCGCATCGCCCGCGAGCGGGCTCCCACAGCAACGCGCGAACCCCATGATCGAGATCCTCCATCAAGACGACGCCCTGATCGCGGTGAACAAACCCGCGGGCCTCGCCGTGCATCGCTCCAAGATGGTGGGCAACGCGGAGGAGTTCCTGATCGACCTGCTGCGCGAGCAGGTGGGCGGCACGGTGTATCTCGCGCATCGGCTCGATCGCGCCACCAGCGGCGTGCTGCTGATCGCCCGCTCCAGCGAGGTGGCCAGCGCGCTGGGCGAGCAGTTCATGGGCCGCGACGTGCACAAGCAGTACCTCGCCGTGGTGCGCGGCTGGCCCGAACCGGTTGAGGACGTGATCGACTACCCGCTGCCCGGCTCGCGCGAGACCGGCCCGCGGCGCGAGGCCAGCACGCGCTACCGCCGGCTGGCCACGGTGGAAGTGCCCATCGCGCTGGGCCGCTATCCGCAGCAGCGCTACGCGTTGGTCGAGGCGGAGCCGCAGACCGGGCGCTTCCGCCAGATCCGCAAGCACCTGGCGCACATCCACCACCCGATCATCGGCGACTGCCAGCACGGCCGCGGCGACCACAACCGCCTCTACAAGCAGCACTTCGGCTGCCACCGCATGCTGCTGCACGCGCGGCGCATCGCCCTGCGCCATCCGGTGAGCGGCGCGCCGCTGGCGATCGAGGCGCCGCTGGATGAGGCGTTCGCGGCGCTGCTGGCCCGCTTTGGCTGGGCCGTGGAGCGAGGAGTGAGTGGAGAGGAGTGAGCAGTGAGAGAGGGCACAAGCGGCCACGCGCGATCATCATTGAGGCTGCTTCGCGTTGATGCTCTTTTTATCCCCTGCGCCCGTGCCTCCTGCTTTTCTCCGCTCTTCTCCCACTCCTCACTCCTCTCCACTCACTCCTCGCTCGTCGCTCCCCGTAAACTGCCGGCCATGCTCGAAATCAGCCGCACCGTTGCCATTCCCGAGTCCGAACTCGTCGAACGCTTTCTGCGCGCCGATGGCCCGGGCGGGCAGCATGTGAATCGCACCGAGAGCGCGGTGGAGCTGCGCTTCGACGTGATGCACTCGCCCTCGCTGCCCGACCCGCTGCGCGAACGCCTGCTTGCGCGGCGCGACCGCCGCCTCACCGACGACGGCGTGCTGGTGATCCAGGGCCGGCGCTTTCGCGACCAGGGGCGCAATCGCGACGACGTGCGCGAACGCCTCGTCGAGATCATTCGCGACCAACTGGTGCCGCCGAAGAAGCGCGTGGCGACCAAGCCCACCCGCGGCTCGAAAGAGCGTCGCCTCGCGGGCAAGCAGCAGCGCAGCAAGATCAAGCAGGGCCGCTCACGCAAACCGGAGCTCGAATGAGCGGCCATCTCCTGACCCCCGCCCAACTGCCGCCGCAGATGCCGCACCTGCGCGACAGCTGGCCGCGCCGAGCCTGCCGCGGCGTACTGCGTCTGGCCGGCTGGAGCCTGGTCGGCCAATTTCCGGACGTGCCGAAACTGGTGCTGATTGCGGCCCCGCATTCGTCGTGGTGGGACGGCGTGTGGGGCCTGCTGGTCAAGGTGGCCAGCGGCGCCGAGGTGCACTTCATGGGCAAGCGCGAGCTGTTCTTCTGGCCGCTCGGTGGCCTGCTTCGCCGCCTCGGCGGCATGCCGATCGACCGCGCCGCCGCCGGCGGCCTGGTCGAGCAGATGATCGAGCAGTTCGGCCAGCGCGAGACGTTCTGGCTGGGTATCGCGCCGGAGGGCACGCGCAAGCCGGTGCAGCGCTGGAAGAGCGGCTTCTGGCGGATTGCCCGCGAGGCCGGCGTGCCGATCTTCGCGGTGGCATTCCACTATCCGGACAAGACCATCCACCTCGGCCCGCTGTTCGACACCAGCGCCGACATGGAGGCGGATCTGGCCCGCCTGCGCGCGTTCTACGCGCCGTTTCGGGGCAAGCATCGCAACGTCTAGCCCGGCGGCGCCACGCGTTTTGCCGAGGCCGTCGCAGCCGTGGGTCCGGGCCGGGCGTGCGTCCGCCAGCGGCGGAGGGTCGGCAAACGACCCCGGCGGTGTCCCCTACCCGTATCTTGGCTGTCTGGCGCGGCAGGCCGCATGGCATGGCCGCATCGACTGGGTCGCGAAAGCGGGGGATGACTCGAATGGTGCGAATGTGACGCTGTGGTGACGTCGCTGTGACGCAGCAGGCACTCGCCGACGCGCCAGCGGCGCACAATGAACGCGGGACGGGGCCGGGCATGCGCGTAACGCACCGCGGCGTCGACTAAACCCGCCCGCAGCCCGGAAGTGATCGCACCTGAGCTCGGCGGCAGGGTGTCCTGCGGCCGAAGCGGGCATCTACTGCCCGCTGCCGAGCGGCCTGGCGCCTCGCTGCGCGCTCCCGTCGCAGCCCGGCACTCGCCTCCTTGCCGGGTCCTGAACGCGACGGGTCAGTCCACCATCGCCGGTCCGCCGCGGATTTGCCTGAACCGGGCGCATCGGGCCACCTCCTGTCGCCGCTTCATGGAACGGGTCGTGCATGCCCATGGTTCCAAGACCCGCCCAGCCGCGCGGTCCAAGGGTAGACAAAAGGACTGAGATGGGAAGTTCTGGCAATGGGGAGATGCTGCTGACCGCAGCGTACTGGGTAGCAGCGCTCACGCTGGTGCTTGCGTTCACCCTGTTGACGGTCATCGTGTACCTGCGCGCGCGCTCGCAGAAACGGGAGCTGCGCGACAAGCGCGCGCTGCAGCATTGGCTGCACGTGATTCGACACACGCTGGCGGGCGACGAGGTGCCGGTCCAGACCCTGGCACGGGACGAGGTGGCCGGCTTCATCGAGGCGTGGAACACCACCCACGAATCGCTTGCGGAGCCCGAGGCGGCTCGACTGCTGCCGCTGGGCCAGCGCGTGGGCCTGATGGACGCGGCGCGGCGCATGCTGCCCGGCAACTACCACGACCGCGCCATGGCCATCATGGCGCTGGGACATTTGCGCGACCAGCGGGTGTTCGACGAACTGCTGCCCTTTCTCAGGGATCGCAGCCCCATCGTCTCGTTGTGCGCAGCACACGCGCTGGGCAAAGTGGATCCGCCCCAGGCGATGGCGCGGTTCGTGCCGATGATCATGGAGCGCGACGACTGGATGCCGGGCAACGTGGCCCGGATCCTCGCCCACAACACGGACGGCAGCGCCGTGCGGGAACTGGACAACGCCCTGCTGCGCGCCAACACGAGCTCCATGATCAAGCTGGTGCGGTTTCTCGCGGACATCGACCCCGGGCACGCCGCGGGAGTGATCCGGCAGCTGCTCGACAGTTCGGTGGACGACCGGGCGCTGTCGGTGTGCCTGCAGCTGGTCGAGGACAAGCAGGATCGCGAGCGCGTAGCCGGCTTCCTGGGCGCCGAGCGCTGGCACGTGCGCATGCACGCGGCATCCGCGCTGGGCCGCATCGGCGAGGCCGCCGACAGCCAGCGGCTGGAGCCGCTGCTGGCCGACAAGGTGTGGTGGGTGCGCTACCGGGCCGCGCAGGCGCTGCTCTCGCTGCCCGGCATGGGGGCCGCGGAACTGCGCCAGGTACAGCAACGGCAGAGCGACGCCTACGGCCGGGACATCATCGACCAGGTGCTTTCCGAACACGACATGGGCATCGTGGCATGAAGATGCACTGGGACGCAGCCGCAGCCGTTCTCCAGCCCAGCTCGTGGGACCAGGTGCTGGTCTCGATGCAATGGGTGTTCATCGTCTACTTCGTGGCGATCAACCTGGCCTACCTGATCCTCAACTACATCTCCGCCTATCAGATCGTGCGCTACATGCGCGAGTACCGGGCCAACTATCTGCCGCCCGGCCTGCGCGAGTACCAGCCGCCGGTAAGCATCGTGCTGCCCGCGCACAACGAGGAAAAATCGGTGGTGGCCTCGGTTCACTCGCTGCTCAAGACCGACTACCCGCTGTTCGAGATCGTGGTTGTCAACGACGGCTCCAGCGACCGCACACGCGAAGCGCTGATCGAGGCGTTTGGCCTGGTCACGGTGCCCGAGGCCTATCGCGCCCGACTGGAAACCGCAGAGGTCAAGGGCATCTACGGTTCGGCGCGGTACCCGCGCGTGCGCATGGTGGACAAGGTCCAGGGCGGCAAATCCGATGCGATCAACGCCGGCATCAACTGCGTGCGCTATCCGCTGTTCTGCGTGGTGGACGCCGACTGCATCCTGCAGCCGGAGAGCCTCTCGCGCGTGGTGCGTCCGTTCCTGGAGGATTCGCGCGTGGTGGCCAGCGGCGGCGTCATCCGCGTGCTCAACGGCTGCACCGTCTCCAACGGCATGATGTCCAAGGTAGGCCTGCCCAGTCAGTGGCTGCCCAGCTTCCAGGTGATCGAGTACCTGCGCGCGTTCCTGTTCGGCCGCATGGGCTGGTCGCCGATGAACGCGCTGCTGATCATTTCCGGTGCGTTCGGCGTGTTCTACAAGGAGCGCGTCATCGCCATCGGCGGCTATCGCGACGATACGGTCGGCGAGGACATGGACCTGGTAGTCCGGCTGCACCGCAACCTGTGCGCGGAGAAGCGCAACTACCGCATCGTGTTCGTGCCCGACCCGGTGTGCTGGACCGAGGTGCCGACCGACCTGACCTCGCTGGGCCACCAGCGCGTGCGCTGGCAGCGCGGACTGGCCGAGAGCCTGTGGTCGAACATCGGCCTGATGTTCAGCCGCCGCGGCGGCGCGGCGGGCTGGCTGGCGTTCCCATTCATGCTGGTGTTCGAGTTCCTCGGCCCGCTCATCGAGGTGATCGGCTATGTGTCGATGATCGTGTTGGCACTGGCCGGGCTGGTGCCGCTGCAGTCGTTCGTGATCTTCCTGGCCGCCGCGGTGGGCATGGGCATGCTGCTCTCGGTCAACGCGATGCTGCTGGAAGAGCTCTCCTTCGGACTGTACGCGCGGCCCGCGCAGCAGTTGCGCCTGTTCATCGTGGCCGTGCTGGAGAACTTCGGCTATCGCCAGATCAATTCCTGCTGGCGCTTCTACGGCACCGTGCTCTGGTTGCTGGGATTGCGCAAACATCGTCGATGGGGACCGATCCATCGCCATGCCTCCTGGCACCAGAGCGTGGATGAAAACGAAGCCATGTCGAGCGACCCGCAAGCCGAAGGAAGCAGCCACCCATGACTCGCAAGCATCCGTCGGTGATCGCACCACGGCGTTCCGCCGGCCCGGCGCGCGCCCGCTGGCCCATGCGGCTGGCATGGGCCGCCGCCGTCGTTTCAACGGGCGTCAGTGCGCAGAACGCCAGTCCCGACTCGCTGGCGACGCAGATGGTGCAGGTGCGCCAGCTCGCCACCAGCGGCCACAAGCAGCAGGCGATCGAACGCTACACGGCCCTGCTCGCCGAGCATCCCGGCAACGGCGATCTGCTGCTGGCGCGCGGACGCACCTATGCGTGGGACGGGCAATACGACGCGGCCGAGCGCGACCTGCGCACGGTGGTCGGGCAAAGCCCGAACTACGCCGATGCCTGGTCGGCCCTCGGGGATCTTTATCGCTGGAGCGATCGCCCGCGGCAGGCGGTCGATGCCTATGCGCACTGGGTCACTCTGGCGCCGCGCGATCCGAACGCTTACATCGCGCGCGGTCGGGCGCAGCGCGACCTCGGCCAACTCGGCGCGGCGCGCGCCGATTTCGATGCCGCCGCGGCGCTCGGTGCGGACCCTGCCGACATCAACGAGCTGCGGCAGAGCCTGCAGCCGCGCGCCGCCGAACTCGGCGGCGCATACCGCTGGGGGGCGTCGCTGGGCTGGAACCACACTGGCTTCACCGGCGGGCAGGCGGGCTGGAACGATGCGGACCTGTCGTTGCGCCGCTACTTCAGCCAGGGCTCGCTCGCGCTGGAGCTGTTGCAGGCCGATCACTTCGGCAGCCGCGACCATGCGCTGGCGCTGGATGGTTACGTGCCGCTCTGGTCGCGCGCCTACGCCAACTTGCGCTACCAGCAGGGCCCCAGCTCGGGCGTGCTGCCGCGGCAGGAATGGCGCGCGGAAGTGTTCCAGGGCGTGGGCCAGGGCTGGGAGCTGTCCGGCAGCGTCGATCATCTTCGCTTCTCCGGCGACACCCAGTTCTACGGCGTCGGCGTGGGCCGCTACTGGGGCAACTGGTACGCACGCTACAAGCTGCAGTACGTGCCCGGCGTCGGTTCCGGCAGCTGGAGCAACCGCCTGCAACTGCGCAATTACTACCGTGGCGATGCCTACGACTACGTGGAAGTGGCCGTCAGCAACGGCCGCAGCACCGACCTCAACCGCTTCGACACCCAAGTAGTCAATCACAGTGCCGCCTTCAGTGCCGCGTGGAGTCACTACCTGTCGCCACGCTGGGGGTTCAAGGCAAGCGCCGGTTACGCCAGGGGCAGCGACGTCGCTGGCGCCAACGAACGGCTCGTCTCGATGACGTTGTACACACTGTGGTGAGGCCACCGTCGCCCGCCGCCACGCCACCGGGCAATGCCTGGTCGCGCTTCGCCGCCGCATTCCCGGCCCTGCTGCCGGCGCAGCTGGGGCTGGTGGCATGCGCGGTTTTCACCGGTGTCGCCGGTGCCGGCGGCCAGCCTTGGAGCATCGCCGGCATCGCCCTGGCGCAGGCCGCGCTGGTACTGCTGCGTGCGGTGCCGCTTCTGCTGCTGTTGTCGCTGCCGCTGCTGGCGCTGCGGCGGAAGCGGCTGCGCCTCGTGGCCCTGGGCGTACTGTGGTCGCTGTTCGTGCTGGCGCAGGCTGCGCTCGACCAGTACTTCCGCGTGGCGCACGTGCCGCTGGGGGCGGATCTGTTTGGATACAGCGCGGCGGAAATCCACACCACGCTGTCCGGCACGCCGTTCGATCTGCGCAGCGCGCTGGCCTTCGGCCTGCCGTTGCTGCTGCTGTGGGGCGGGTTGTCTGTGAGCGCGCGCCGCCGCAACGAAGGCAGCATGCGATGGACCAGCGTGCTTCTGCTCGCCGGCCTGCTCGCCTGGCTGCCGTCGCTCCCCACCGGCGCGCAGGCGCTCCGAAGCGATGCGGCGCGCGATCTGGCCAGCAACAAGCTGGGTTGGTTCGCTGCCGATGTCTGGCGCTGGTCGCGTAGCCATGCTGTCGCGACGGCCGTGCCGGCATCCAGCGAGGCGGCCGCGGCCGGCATCGATCTGCCACCGCTGGATCCGCAGTATCCGTTCCTGCACTCTGAGCAGACGCCGGACACGCTGGGGCCGTACTTCGCGCCCACGTCGGACGGACGTCCACCCAACGTGGTGGTGATCGTGGTCGAAGGGCTGGGCCGCTCGTTTTCCGGCACGCAGGCATCGCTGGGCAGCTTCACGCCCTTCCTCGACGAGCTGGCCAAGCGCAGCCTGTATTTCGACAACTTCCTCGCCAACCAGGGCCGCACCTTCGGCGTGCTGCCGAGCCTGTTCAACTCGGCGCCGTTCGCGCGCGACGGCTTCACCGCACTCGGCGCGCGCATGCCGCCGAGCCCGGGGCTGTTCAACCTGCTGAAAGAGCAGGGTTATCACACGGCGTTCTACAACGGCACCGATACCGGCTTCGACCACGAACGCGAGTTCATGCAGCTGCAGGGCGTGCAGAAGCTGGTGGACAAGACCAACTTCGGCACCGGCTACGCGCTCAACCCGCTCAGCGACTGGGGTTACCCGGACAAGGAGCTGGTGTCACGCGTGCTGGCCGACAGCGCGCAACGGCCCACCCCGTTCCTGCTGGCGATGCAGACCATCTCCATGCACACCCCGTACAAGTTTCCGGGGCAGGACGCCTATCTCGCTCGCTTCGAGCAGCGCCTGCGCGGGTTGCACATACCGGACGCTGAGCTGGCCGCCTATCGGGCCAATGCGAACATCTACAGCAGCATCCTCTACACCGACGACCAGCTGCGCCGCTATTTCGATGCGGTGGCGCAGCAACCCTGGTACGCCAACACCATTTTCGTGATCACCGGCGACCATCGCTTGCCGGAAATCCCGATGGGCGAGCACATCGACCGTTATCGCGTGCCGCTGGTGATCTTCTCGCCCCTGCTCAGGCAGGCCCGACACTTCCCGGCCGTGTCCTCGCACCTGGACGTCACGCCGTCGCTGCTGGCGCTGCTGTCGCACACCTACGGGCTGAAGCGACCGGTGCAGACGCCCTGGCTGGGCGGCGCGCTGGACACGGACGACAGCTTCCGCAACATCCACCAGCTGCCCCTGCAGCAGACCAAGACCAGCGCGCCGGATTACCTCGCCAGCCTGTGGTGGCTGCACAACGGACAGTTGTTCGCACTGCAGGAAGGCATGCATCTGCTGCCCAGCGACGATGCGGCAGCGCACGACTGGGTGGCACTGCGGCTGCAGCGCTACGAGCAGGCCAATGCCATCTTCCTGCAGCATCTGGCGCTGGCTCCGGACGGCGCCGAGCCCAGGCTGGTGGCCTACGACGTGGCCGCGCAGAAAACGCCTCCGGCCAGCGATGCACCGGAGGTGCATGGCCTTTCGACGCACTCGATCGGAATGGCAACGATCGGCGGCGAGCTGCAGCTGACGACCCGGTTCGACAACGGCGACGCGCAGCCAAGCCGCGTGTTCGTGCCGCTGGTGGTGCTGACTGCCGAGGATGGCCGCGAACTGATCGAGACATCCGGCCGTGCCCTTCAGCTGCCTGCCCACGGACACCAGCAGGTGCAACTGGCCCTGCAACGCCCCGACGCCTGCAGCAGTCGCTGCTACCTGTCGGTGTTTCCATCCGATCCGGAGACCGGCAAACCGGTCGGGCAAGGGCGTTATCACATGCCGGTGGACATCGATACCGCCATCGGCGGCGCGCCGTGAGGCAGAGCTCGCGCGGGTGGCTGATGCTGCTGCTGTGCGCGCTGCCGATCAGCGCGATGGCCGGGGCCAGCCGCGCCGTCTGGACGTGGGAAGCGGAGTCCTACGCCATGGTCAGGGATCAGGCCGTGGCGGAGGAGGCCGTGACCTATCTGCAGTCGCAGCACATCGACACGGTCTACCTCTACGCCGATGCGTACCGGGGCCACAACCTGCTCGTCGAGCATCCCGAGCTGTACCGCGCCTTCATCGAGCGCCTGCATCGGCAACATATGAAGGTGTATGCGCTGCTCGGTTCGGGCTACCTGCACACCGAGCGCTATGTGCTGCCCGCCTATCGCAAGCAGGCCGAGGACATGTTCCGTCGGGTGGTGGCATACAACGCCGCCGCACCGGTCGCGGCACGCTTCGACGGCGCCAACCTGGACATCGAGCCGCATATCCTCGACGAATGGAACGACGACACCCGCGAGCGCCTGCTCACCGGCTTCCTGGACATGGGCGAGGCGCTGATGGCGATCAAGCGCGAATACCGCGCCACCCTGGCCGTGGGGCCGGCGATGCCGTTCTGGCTGGACGGCATCGAGCTGGAATGGAAGGGGGTCAAGCGCCCGGTGAGCGAGCACGTCATCGCGACATTCGATTACGTCGCCCTGATGGACTACCGCCACAAGGCTGCAGGCAGCGACAGCATCCTCTCGCTTGCCGCCAGCGAGATCGACTTCGCCGATCGCATCGGCAAACAGGTGGTGATCGGCCTCGAGGTCTCGCCCAACGAGCTTGAGAAGGTCACTTTCGACCAGGCCGGTCCGATCGTGTTTGAACGGGCCGTGCGCACGGTCGAGACGGCGCTGCGCGACCACCCCTCATTCGCCGGCTTCGCCATTCACCACTATCGGACGTACCGCCGCTGGATCGCGCGGCAGCGTCAGTGACACCCGCGGGCGCGGTGCCACAGGTGCCTTGATCGGTGGCCGTGGGTCAAACCGATGTTCTGCAGCGCTCACGGCCTGGGCTCAACGCTCGGAGTGGCCCGACTCGTCGTAGTCGCGGTGGGTCAGCAGGCCGGGGCGGATCAGGTCGATGAAGGCGCGCGCCTCGGCGCTGAGAAACTTGCCCTTGCGCATCACCACGCCGTAGCTGCGCGGCGGGAAGTACTGCTTCATGTTGCGCACGGCGAGCCGCCCGCTGTCGGCGGCGGTGATGCAGATGCTGGTGACCACCGAGATGCCCAGCCCCATCGCCACGTATTCCTTGATCACGTCCCAGCCGCCCACCTCGATCGCCACGTGGTACGGCACCTGCCGCTGCTGGAACACCAGATCGACCAGCCGGTAGGTGGACAGGCGCTGCGGCGGCAGGATCAGGCCGTAGGGCGACAGGTCTTCCAGCGTCACGTTGGTCTTGGCCGCCAGCGGGTGATCGGGCGGCATGATCAGCATCGGGTCGTAGTGGTAGATCGGCGCCCAGGCGATGTCGTTGGGCACGTCGAGCATGGATCCCACCGCGAAATCGGCCTTGTCCTCGCGCAGCAGCGCCATGCCGTCCTTGCCGGTGACGTTGGCCAGCTGCAGCTGCACGGCGGGGTAGCGCTCGCGGTAGCGGCGCACCAGCTCGGGCAGCAGGTACTGGATGGTGGAGGTGCCCGCGGCAATGGTCAGCCGGCCGGCATGCAGCCCCTTCACCTTGGCCTGGAAGTCGCGGTCGAGGTTCTCCCAGCCTTCCACCAGCGGGCGCGCCAATTCGTACAGCACCTCGCCCGCGTCGGTGAGGTTGATGCGGCGGCGGCTGCGCTCCATCAGCGTCACGCCCAGCTCGCGCTCCAGCGCCTGCAGCTGCAGGCTCACCGACGGCTGGGACAGGAACAGCGACTCGGCGGCGCGCGTCAGGGTGCCCAGTTTCACCGTGGCGACGAACGCCCGCAGCTGCTTCTGGCGACTGCCCTTGTAGTAGAAACGGGAGGGGTCGGCGGGGTCGTTCACGCCGCCTTTGCGGCGCCGCAACACCCCCGGAGCGGCTTTCCTGGGCTTTTTTTCCGCACCCGGCCGGCTTTTCATCACCATGAAATCAGTGCCTTGCAACGTGCATTGATAAATACAATATCAAAAATTGAAACATTTGCTTTGTCAAAGATGGGTTGGAAGGCCTAGCTTGGCGCTCCACCCGAGGCGGAGCACACATCATGGCCGTACCCCAGCAACGCCTGCCCATCGAGCAGGTCCAGGTCCTTGCAGACACGCGCGGCTATGAAGCCATCCTGACGCCCGAGGCGCTGGCTTTTCTCGCCCGCCTGCACCGCTACGCCGAACCGCGCCGCCAGCAGCTGCTGCAGGCGCGCGGCGATCGCCAGGCTCGCTACGACGCCGGCGCCCTGCCCAACTTCCGTGCCGACACCGTCGCCATCCGCGAGGGCGACTGGCGCGTGGCGCCGATTCCGGCCGCCCTGCAGGACCGCCGCGTGGAGATCACCGGGCCGGTCGAACGCAAGATGATCATCAACGCGCTCAATTCCGGCGCCAGGGTGTTCATGGCCGACTTCGAGGATTCCTCGGCGCCCAGCTTCCGCAACCAGCTCGACGGCCAGATCAACCTGCGCGACGCCGCCAACGGCTCGATCGCCTACACCTCGCCGGAAGGCAAGCGCTACCAGCTGGGCGAACAGCCTGCCGTGCTGGTGGTGCGCCCGCGCGGTTGGCACCTGCCCGAACGGCACCTGCTGGTGGATGGCGAGGTGATGGCCGGCGCGCTGGTCGACTTCGGCCTGTTCGCCTTCCACAACGCGCACCTGCTGCACGCCCTGCAGCGCGGCCCGTACTTCTACTTGCCCAAGCTGGAGGCGATGGAGGAAGCCGCACTGTGGGACGACGTGATGACGCTCGCCGAGAACGAGCTGGACCTGCCGGCCGGCTGCATGAAGGCCACCGTGCTGATCGAGACGCTGCCGGCGGTGTTCCAGATGCACGAGATCCTGCACGCGCTGCGCCGGCGCGCGGTCGGCCTCAACTGCGGCCGCTGGGACTACATCTTTTCCTACCTCAAGACCCTGCGCGGCCACCGCGATCGCCTGCTGCCGGAACGCAGCCAGGTGCAGATGACAGTGCCGTTCCTGAAGGCCTATTCGGAGCTGCTGATCCAGACCTGCCATCGCCGCGGCGCGTTCGCGATGGGCGGCATGGCCGCACAGATCCCGATCAAGGGCGACGAGGCCGCCAACGAGGCGGCGATGGCCAAGGTGCGCGCCGACAAGCTGCGCGAGGTGCAGGCCGGCCACGACGGTACCTGGGTCGCGCATCCCGCG
>DASUJJ010000093.1:0-4308 GCA_036279335.1 Dyella sp. | reverse complement strand
CCTGGGCGACTGTCTTCAGGCCGTAGACCTTGCCGGCGGTCTCGCCGGCGATTGCCGCGGCGTCATCCGCGTGCCGTGCCAGCCGCGCGGCTTCGGCATTGCTGCTCACCGCGACGCATTCCACGCCGGGCAGGTTGATGCGCAGCCAGGTCTTGCACTGCTGCAACGACTGCGCGTGGGCGTAGACGCGCCTGACGTCCTCCGGCTTCCCGGTGAGCGAATGCAGGCACTGGTGCACGCGCAACTCGACCTCGCCGCAGATCGTGGCCTCGGAGGTGAGGAACATGTCCAGCGTCACCTGGATCATGCCCTGCCCCGAATTCTCCACCGGCACCACGCCGAAGTCGGCATGGCCGGCGGCCACTTCCTGGAACACCTCCTCGATGCTGCCCAGCGGCAAGCCGTAGGCGGCATGACCGAAGTGCTTGCGCACGGCCTGCTCGCTGAAGGTGCCCTCGGGGCCGAGATAGCCGATCTTGAGCGGGTCTTCCTGCGCCAGACAGGACGACATGATCTCGCGGAACAGCCGCACCATCTCGGTATCCGACAGCGGCCCCTGGTTGCGATCGACCACCATGCGCAGCACGTGCGCCTCGCGCTCGGGCCGGTAGTAATCGATGGCGGAGAGCCCTTCGCCCTTCACCTTGGCCACTTCGCGGGCGCGCATCGCTCGCTCGGCGATCAGCTCCTGGATCTGCCGGTCGATGCTGTCGATGCGCTCGCGCACCTCGCTCAGCGGGGTTTTCGAATCAGACATGGAAAAACAACCTGGATGGATGGACGTCCAAACGACGGAGCGTCATGGTGCCTGAAAGCACTTCGCGGCGCCTTGCATGGTTTCATCCGTGACGATGGGCGAAGTCGGCCATGAAGGCGACCAGCGCCTGCACCGCTTCCAGCGGCACCGCGTTGTAGAGCGAGGCGCGCATGCCGCCCACCGCCTTGTGGCCCTTGAGCGCGAGCAGCCCGGCCGCCTCGGATTCCTTGAAGAAGGCGCTGTCCAGCGCGCCGTCTTTCAGGGTGAACGGCACATTCATGCGCGAGCGCGCGGCGGGCTCGATCGGGTTGGCGTAGAAGCCGCCCGAGTCGTCGATGGCCCGATACAGCAGCTCGGCCTTGGCGCGGTTGCGCTCGGCCATCGCCGCCACGCCGCCCTGGGCCTTCAGCCACTGGAACGTAAGCCCGGCCAGGTACCAGCCCCAGGTGTTGGGCGTGTTGAGCATCGAGTCGTGCGCCGCCTGTTCGGCATAGCGCAGCACCTTGGCGATCGGCCGGCCGGTGCGCTCCAGCAGGTCGCGGCGGATGATCATCACCACCAGGCCCGACGGGCCGATGTTCTTCTGCGCGCCGGCGTAGATCAGGCCGAAGCGCGAGACATCGACCGGAGCGGAGAGGATGTTCGAGGACATGTCCGCCACCAGTGGCACGTCGCCCACCTCGGGCACGTCGTGGAATTCGACGCCGTGGATGGTTTCGTTGGGCGTGTAATGCACGTAGGACGCCGCTGGATCGAGCACCCAGGAATCACGCGACGGCAACCGGCGAAAGCCGTCCGCCTCGCTGCTGGCCGCCACGTTCACGCGCAGGTAGGGCGCCGCCTCGCGCACGGCCTTCTCGCCCCAGTGGCCGCTGACGATGTAGTCGGCGCAGTCATCCGGGCCAGCCAGGTTCATCGGGATCTGGGCGAAGTGCTGGGTCGCGCCGCCCTGCAGGAACAGCACGGCGTAGTCGGCGGGAATCGCCATCAGCTCGCGCAGGTCGGCTTCGGCCTGGGCCGCCATGGCGATGAACGGCTTGCCGCGATGCGACTGCTCCATCACGGACATGCCCGAGCCGTTCCAGTCGAGCAGCTCGCGCTGGGCCTGCTCCAGCACCTGGCGCGGCAGCGCCGCCGGTCCCGCACTGAAATTCCACACCCTGCTCACTGGCCGGACCTCGCTCGTTGCCTGCTGACGTATCGCCGCATTATGGCGCGGCGCAACAAGGCGACGTCAATGCGCGATCAGAGACGGACGAGCAGTACCAGCGCGATGCCGAGGGCGAGCACGGCCGCGGTGACGATCAGCCACCACACCTCGCCGCGCGGACCGGCCAGTTCCTCGGGCAAGGGCTCGGAGTTGGAAAGCGCCGGCAGCTCGGGCTCGGGCTGCATGCCCGGCGCATCAACGATGAATCGGTGCGTGGCCAGACCCAGCTGATCGCCCGGCTGCAGCGCGGCGTCAGCGACCTGACGGCCGTTGATGCGCAGCGGATAACGGTCGGATGCCTGCTGCTGCGCCAGACGCAGCTGGCCGTCCTGCCAATACAGCCTCAGCGAGGCCGATTCGCCCTGCGGCAGTTCGAGCGGCACCGCCGATTGCGGGCCGAGTTCGAGCTGCTCGCGCAGGGCGAACACGCGCCCCGACAGTGGGCCGGCCACGGCGCGCAAGGCCACCGGGCAACGGCTCTGCTCCGGAATCACCAGCGGCTCGCGCTGCTCGGGCGACTGATCGGCCTTGAGCAGCATGCGGCAGTCGCCCACGCTGAGCACGTCGCCCGCACGCAGCAGCGCGCGCTCGCGCACCGGCCGGGCGTTGACGTAGATGCGGCTGGCGCCGGGCAATACCTGCAGCAGGCAGCCGCGGCGGTCACTGGAAAGCCGCAGGTGATGGGCCGCCGCCTGGTGCGGGGCCAGAACCACCGCATTGTCCGGGGCGCTGCCGATGGTGAGCACGGGACTGTCCCAGAGGACGTCTTCGCGTGCGGCGTGGGGAAACTCGATGCGCATCTGTGAACCAGTCGACGGACCGCGGGACTCTAGCAGAAGCAGGCCGCGCGACTGCATGGGCAGGCACGGGTGCGTGACAGGCCATGCGTGCTTGCCGGACAATCGCCGACATGCCCAAGATCGACCTCCGCCAGCCGCACCAGCTTCCCCTCGCCGACGCCCGCGCCAAGGTCGACCACGTCGCCGCTCGCATGCGCGAGAAGTTCGACATGGACAGTCGGTGGGACGGCGACACGCTGCGCTTTTCCCGCTCCGGCGTGAAAGGCGCCATTGCGGTCAGCGCGAGCGCCATCGAGGTCCACGCCGAGCTGGGCCTGATGCTCTCGCCGCTCAAGGGCATGGTCGAGGACGAGATCCGCCGCAAGCTGGCCGAACAGTTCGCCTGACAATTGTTTAACCAGAACGCCGGACGTGGCATAATCGTCGGCTTACGCAGCCATTTCGGTTGCCGACCGAACGACGGAAAGCATGGCCAAAGACGACGTCATTGAAATGGAAGGCACGGTCCAGGAGACCCTGCCCAACACCATGTTCCGCGTACAGCTTGAGAACGGGCACGTGATCATCGCCCACATCTCCGGCCGCATGCGCAAGCACTACATCCGCATCCTCACGGGCGACAAGGTGAAGGTCGAAATGACCCCGTACGACCTGACCAAGGGTCGGATCACCTACCGCATGAAGTAAGCGGCGGTTGCCGCCGGCCAACGGGTCGGGGCCAAGGAAAAGGCGACGCCGCGGCGTCGCCTTTTTTCGTGCCTCCGGTCCGCGGAGCAAATGCCCCGCGGTCCCGCGCCTACTCCACCACGGCAGGCAGCTTTTCGGCCGCCTCGGTTTCCACCAGCAGTTCGCCATCGCGCACGCCCAGCTTCACCTTGCCGCCGTCGGCCAGCTTGCCGAACAACAGCTCGTCGGCCAGTGCCCGCTTCACCTTTTCCTGGATCACCCGTGCCATCGGGCGGGCACCCATCTGCGGGTCGAAGCCATGCTCGGCCAGCCAGCGGCGGGCGTCGGCGTCGACATCCAGTACCACGTGTTTCTCGCTCAGCTGGGCCTCCAGTTCGATCAGGAACTTGTCCACCACGCGCAGGATGTGCTCGAAGTCCAGCGAGTTGAACTGGATGATCGCGTCCAGGCGGTTGCGGAACTCCGGCGTGAACATGCGGCGGATCACTTCCATAGCGTCGGTGGTGTGGTTCTGCTTCACGAAGCCGATGCCGCGACGCGACGCCTGCTGGGCACCGGCATTGGTGGTCATCACCACGATGACGTTCTTGAAGTTCGCCTCGCGTCCGTTCGTGTCGGTAAGCACGCCGCGGTCCATTCCCTGCAGCAGGATGTTGAACACATCCGGATGCGCCTTCTCGATCTCGTCCAGCAGCAGCACCGCATGCGGATGCTTGGTCACCGCCTCGGTGAGCAGGCCGCCCTGGTCGAAACCGACGTAGCCCGGGGGCGCGCCGATCAGGCGCGACACCGAGTGCGGCTCCATGTACTCGGACATGTCGAAGCGCACGAGCTCGATGCCGAGTTGCAGCGCG
>DASUJJ010000092.1:0-2899 GCA_036279335.1 Dyella sp. | reverse complement strand
GTGGTGCCGGCCGCACGCTTCGATGCGCTGCGCGCCAAGCGCGAGGCGGTGGCGCGCGAGCTGCAGCGGCTGGGGACACTGTGGGCCGCACCGAACAATGCGCTGGGCGCGGCGATCGAGCGCCACCTCGGCATCGCGGTGAGCCGCGAAACCAACGCGCTGGACCTGCTGCGCCGGCCCGAACTGGATTACGCCCGACTCGCCTCGGTGCCCGAGCTGGGCCCGGCTGTGGAACACGAGCACGTCGCCGCCCAGGTGGAAGTGCAGACCAAGTACGCCGGCTATCTCGAACGCCAGCGCGAGGAAATCGAGCGGCAGCGACGCCACGAGCACACCGCGATCCCGGCAGGCTTCGACTACGACAAGGTGCGCGGCCTCTCCGCCGAAGTGCTGCTCAAGCTCAAGCGCGTGCAGCCGGCCACGCTGGGCCAGGCCGCGCGCATCAGCGGCGTCACCCCGGCGGCGATTTCGTTGCTGCTGGTGCACCTCAAGCGCCGCGCCGCCTGAGCCTCTCCTCGCGCAACGACACCATGGCATCATGGTGCGGTTCGAAAACTCGCGAGGCATGCCGCATGGAAATCTGGATCGGCCGCAATGGCGAACGCCACGGCCCCTACAAGGAAGCCGACGTCCGCGATTGGCTGCGCAGCGGCCAGGTCGCTGGCGATGACCTGGGCTGGTACGACGGCCTGGCCGACTGGCAGCCGCTGGCCGCGCTGTTTCCCGACGAGGCGGACCGCGCATCGGCCGTCACGCCGCCACCCTTTGCTTCGGCCGCACCGCTGCCTGAGCAGGCCACCACGGTTGCGCTGGAGGACTATGCGGGATTCTGGAAGCGCGTCCTGGCGTGGGTCATCGACTACATCATCCTGATGGTGCCCAGCGGGATCATCCTTGCCCAGACCACCCTGCCGGAATCGATGAGGAAGCTGTTCGCCGCCTCCATGAGCGGCGGCGACACCCAGCAGGCGATGGCCGACTACGTACAGGCCGTGCACGATGCACGCCCGGCCATGCTGCTCGTCGTGGCGATCGGATTCATCTACTACACCGTGATGGAGAGCTCCTCGCTGCAGGCCACGCTGGGGAAGATGGCAGTGGGCCTGCGCGTGACGGACATCGAAGGGCAGCGCCTGAGCATTGGTCGAAGCGCCGGCCGCAATGCCGTGCGATTGCTCAACATGGTGACCGGGATCATTCCGTTCGTCGCCTACCTGGCCGTCGCGTGGACCCAGCGCAAGCAGGGGCTACACGACCTGCTGGCCAAGGCCCTGGTGCTCAACGGGCGTGCAGCGACTACCCGCTCGACGCAACCGGCAAGAGACGGCGGCGGCAACTTCAGCGCCTGATTCCGCCGTTCCGATTCCCTCGCGCCGCGGCCTCGTCGCGGCGCTTTGTTTTGTGTGCGGTTTGACGTCCGCGCCCGCGCGAGCCCGCTTGTTATCATCGGTGGCCGCCGTGCGCCAGCGTGGCGCCCACGTTCGCCAAGGAAACCCTGCTCGACATGCTCAGCATCGAACAACGCATTGCCCAGGACATCGCCGCCAAGGCCGAACAAGTACGCGCGGCCGTGGAGCTGCTCGACGGCGGCGCCACCGTGCCGTTCATCGCGCGCTATCGCAAGGAGGCCACCGGCGGTCTCGACGACACCCAGCTGCGCCTGCTCGAAGAGCGCCTGCGCTACCTGCGCGAACTCGAAGATCGCCGCTCCGCCGTGCTGGCCAGCATCGAGGAACAGGGCAAGCTCACCGACGCGCTGAAAAACGACCTGCTCGGCGCCGACACCAAGGCGCGGCTGGAAGACCTCTACCTGCCGTACAAGCCCAAGCGCCGGACCAAGGCGCAGATTGCGCGCGAGGCGGGGCTGGAGCCGCTGGCGCTGGCGCTGCGCGAAGACCCCACCCGCGATCCGGAAACCTTCGCCGCCGATTTCGTTGACGCGGACAAGGGCGTGGCCGACGTGCGCGCCGCGCTCGATGGCGCCCGCGCGATCCTGATGGAAACCATCGCCGAGGATGCCGCGCTGGTCGGCGAGCTGCGCAGCTGGCTGTGGGACAAGGGCCAGATCCGCGCCAGGGTGGTCGCCGGCAAGGAAAACGAAGGCGCCAAGTTCCGCGACTACTTCGACCACGTCGAGCCGATCGGCAAGATCCCCTCGCACCGCCTGCTGGCGCTGATGCGCGCGCGCAACGAAGGCGTGATCGAGCTGGAACTGTCTCCCGCGCTGGATCCCGAGCAGGGCCATGCCGAGGGCGAAGGCCGCGTGGCGTCGCACGCGAACATCCACGATCGCGGTCGCGCCGCCGACGCGTGGCTGCGCGAGACGGTGCGTCTGACCTGGCGGGTGAAGCTGCACCTGCACCTCACGCTCGACCTGTTCGGCCGCGTGCGCGAAGGCGCCGAAGACGAGGCGATCCGCGTGTTCGGCGACAACCTCAAGGATCTGATGCTCGCCGCCCCCGCCGGCGCGAAGACGGTGATGGGCCTGGATCCCGGCATCCGCACCGGCGTGAAGGTGGCCGTGGTCGACGCCACCGGCAAGCTGCTGGCCACCGACACCGTCTACCCGCACGAGCCGCGCCGGCAGTGGAACGAGTCGCTGGCTGCGCTGGCCCGCCTGTGCCAGAAGCACGGCGTCGACCTGATCGCGATCGGCAACGGCACCGCCTCGCGCGAAACCGACAAGCTGGCCGGGGAGTTGATCAAGGGCCTGGCCAAGAGCCATCCGGAGCACACGCTGGCCAAGGTGGTGGTGAGCGAGGCCGGCGCCTCGGTGTACTCGGCGTCCGAAACGGCGGCCAAGGAATTTCCTGAGCTGGACGTCAGCCTGCGCGGCGCCGTTTCCATCGCGCGCCGCCTGCAGGATCCGCTGGCCGAGTTGGTGAAGATCGAGCCCAAG
>DASUJJ010000091.1:0-5383 GCA_036279335.1 Dyella sp. | reverse complement strand
ACGCCCTTGAGCGGCTTCTGCGGCGCGTAGCGCGCGCGGATCTGCATCAGGCCCGGCATCTCCTGCTCGGCCATCATGATGCGCTTGCGGCCGAGCTCGGCCAGCGTCAGGTCGCGAACCTTGAAGTCGTGTGCGGATTCTTTGGCGACAGCGTTCATTGTGTTCTCCAAATTTTAAAGTGCGGTCATGGATGACCGCTTTTGCGATCCCATTTGCATGGAGCAAATGGATCGCGCCAATGGGCGCTGTTGGAAGAAGCCGAGCCTGACTTGTTGCGACCGCATGTGCACGGAACCAATGCATCGCGTAACAAGTTGCAGCACCCCTCGGCGGATGTTTTGTGTGCCACCCATTGTCGGCGAGGCACAAGCAGCCATCCCTGGCTGCGGATTCGATGCCTTACTTGAGCTTGGCCGCCTTGCGCAGTTCCTCGGCGCGGTCGGTCTTCTCCCACGAGAAGGCGGTCGCGACCTCGGACTTCTTCACTTCCTTGCCTTTCTCGCGCTCGGTCCACTTGTAGGTGTGCTGGAACGGCGTGCGGCCGAAGTGGCCGTAGGCGGCGGTGAGTTGGTAAATCGGGTGGATGAGATCCAGCATCTTGATGATGCCGTACGGGCGCAGGTCGAAATGCTTGCGCACCAGCTTTTCGATCTGTTCGTCGGAGATCTTGCCGGTGCCGAAGGTGGTGACCGATATAGAGGTCGGCTCGGCCACGCCGATCGCGTAGCTCACCTGCAACTCGCAACGGTCGGCCAGACCCGCGGCGACAATGTTCTTGGCGACATAACGCGCGGCGTACGCGGCCGAGCGGTCCACCTTGCTCGGGTCCTTGCCGGAGAACGCGCCGCCACCGTGGCGGGCCATGCCGCCGTAGGTGTCGACGATGATCTTGCGGCCGGTCAGGCCGCAGTCGCCCACCGGCCCGCCGATCACGAACTTGCCGGTCGGGTTGATGTGGACCTTGTTCTTGGGCAGCGCCGCCAGCCACTTCTTCGGCAGCACCGGCTTCAAAATCAATTCGCGCACGCCTTCGGCGAGATCCGCATGCTTGATTTCCGGATCGTGCTGCGTGGACAGCACCACGGCATCCAGTCCGATCACCTTGTGCTGGTCGTCGTAGCGCAGGGTGACCTGCGACTTCGCGTCCGGGCGCAGCCACGGCAGCTTGCCTTTCTTGCGCACGGCCGCCTGCTGCTCCACCAGCCGGTGCGAGTAGTAGATCGGCGCGGGCATGAATTCGGGTGCCTCGTTGCAGGCGTAGCCGAACATCAGACCCTGGTCGCCCGCGCCCTGTTCCTCGGGCTTCTTGCGATCCACGCCCTGGTTGATGTCGGGCGACTGCTTGCCAATCAGGTTGAGCACGCCGCAGGTCTCGCCGTCGAAGCCGACTTCGCTGGAGTTGTAGCCGATGTCGACGATGACCTTGCGGGTCAGCGCCTCGAGGTCGATCCACGCGCTGGTGGTGACCTCACCGGCCACGATGGCCACGCCGGTCTTCACCAGGGTCTCGCAGGCGACGCGCGCGCGCGGATCCTGCGCGAGGATCGCGTCGAGGACGGCATCGGAAATCTGGTCGGCGACCTTGTCCGGGTGGCCTTCGGAGACCGACTCGGAGGTGAAGAGATGGCTGCTCATCGTGGGATATATCCTTCCTTTCGGATAAAGAGATGTAAACGGTCGCGCATCATACAACGGCCGATCGGCCTTTGCAGGACGGGCCCTGCGGGCGGCGAACCTGCGGTTCAGCCGTCTGGACGGCCGCACGGCGTGCCGCTATGGCGTAGCCCTCAGAGCAGCTCGCAGCGGTTGCGGCCGCCGCGCTTGGCGCGATACAGCGCGCTGTCCGCGCGCTCGAAGGCGGTGTCGGGCGAGTCGTCGCCGCGCAGCACGGTGACGCCGCACGAGAGCGTGATGCGCACCGGGCGCTGGTGGCCGTGGAAACCCAGGGTCTCGATTCGCTTGCGCAGCGATTCGGCCACGCGCATCGCGCCCTCCGCGCCCACGCCGGAGAGCACCACCACGAACTCCTCGCCGCCGTAGCGGGCCAGCAGGTCGTCCGAGCGCAGGCCCGCGCGCAGCTGCTCGGCGACGATGCGCAGCGCGCGGTCACCTGCGGCGTGGCCGAAGCTGTCGTTGATCTCCTTGAAGCGGTCGATGTCAAGCACCAACAGGCTCGTCTCGCCGCTGCCCTGCGACAGGCGCAGGCACACCTCGGCCATGTGCTGCTCGAACACGAGCCGGTTGGCCACGCCGGTGAGCGGATCGGTGGAAGCCAGCGCCTGCTCGTGGCGCAGCGTGGTTTCCATCGCCTGCGCCGAGCGCTCCAGTTCGCGGATGCGCTGGCCCATCTGTTCGGTGCGCGCCTGCCACTCGCGCTCGCGCGCCGCCTCGCGCTGGCGGAAGGTTTTCAGGTGCCCGCTGATCGCGCCCAGGCGCTGCTGCACCTCGGCCTGCAGCGCGCCCAGCTCCTGCGCCTGCGCCACATGCGCCTCCAGCGCGGTGATCTCGCCCTGTACCTCATGGTCGAGCCGGTCGCGCGCGCTCTCGCCATCGCGGTGGGACATGTCCTCGCGGGCGAGGTAGACGGCCAGTTCTTCCAACTGCTCGGTAACGTGCTTGAGCAGCCGCTCGGCGGCGGCGCGCGCCTCGCCGATGCGTTGGCAGTGGCGGTTGACCAGCGAGGCGACGGCTTCGGCCTGCACCGCCAGTGTGGCCGCATCGGCGCTGGCCAGGATGGTGTCGCGCAGCGCGTTCAGCCGCTCCACCGCGTCGTCATCCAGCCGCAGGCGATCGACCAGGGCCAGCAGCACCTGGCCGGTGGAGAGCGATTCGGTGAACGGGTGCGGCTCGTGCGCGCTGCTGCTTGCGGCGTTGCCCGGCCGCGGATCGTCAAGCGCCTTGATCGCCTCGCTCAGCTCGGAAAGCAGGGTTTCCAGCGCCGGCTCGTCGAGCGTGTCGCGCGCCAGGCGACGGATGCTGATCAGGCTGGCATCCAGCGCCGCGGCGCGGCCGTCGGCGGCGTAGGTCAGGCGCGTCACCAGCCGGCGCAGCAGGGTATCCAGCCGCTGCCAGCGCGCTTCGCTGCGCGCGAGTCGGTCAATGGCGTCCTGCTGCGAACGGGGTGTCGGGGGAGCGTCCATGGTCGACTGCGTGGCTCGATCGGCTCGCTATCGTACGCGGACGATGGACGGCACGCACGGTGCCCTCCGGCAGGGCCGCTCGCGCCGCCGGATCCTCGCGCCGGGATGATCAGAGCTTAGCTAGCGGCGCGAGGCGTCGCCGATGTAGCGCTCGACGCGATCGCGCCAGTCGCTGCGGTTGATGCGCCGGAGCAGCGAACTGTTGATGTCCGTGCGCAGCGGGCTGTTGCGCGGCAGCGCGAACGCGTAATCCTGTCGGGCCAGCACCAGCGGCAGCACCCGCAGGCGGCCGGCGAAGTGCTGTCGGATGTCGTAGCGCAGCAGCGGTGCGTCGTACACCACGGCGTCCACCTTGCCCGCGGCAAGCCGGGTCAGGGCTTCGTCCACCGAGTCGGCCGCGGCCATCGGCAGCTGATGGGATGTCATCCAGGCGGCGCTGGTACTGCCTGGCACGCTGGCCACGCGCAGGCTGGCGAGGTCATCGACATTGCGCACGCGCATGCTGAGCTGGCCCACGGTGAGGGCGCTGGTGATGGACGCGGTGAAGAACGACACCACCATCAATGCCGTCAGCATCCACACCATGCCGATCAGTCGCCCCGGCACGGTACGCGGCGCGACGTCGCCGTAGCCGACCGTGGTCATGGTCACCATCGCCCACCAGAAGCCGGAAAAGATTCCGCGCGCCCGGCCGTTGCCGAATTGCTCGGGATTGTGGCGACGCTCGAACAGCCACATCAGCACGCCGATCACCAGTAGCAACAGGCTGAGCGTGCCGATCACCTTGAGGAACGCCGGTGACACCAGCCCCTGCACCACGGCCAGCCAGCCCTCGCGCTGCTCGTCGCGCACCGCGATGCCGAGCCCCGAGCTGGTCAGGATGTGCGAGAAATCCATGCGCTGCTGGCGTGCCGCCGTGGCGGTGATCGCGCCGAGGCCGACATCGACGGTGCCGTCGCTCACCGCATCAAGCAGCCCGTCCAGATCGTAGGGCTGGAAGCGATAGTTCCAGCCATGATCGGCGGCCACCTCCTGCCACAGATCGATCGCCAGCCCGTGGTAGTGACGGTTGCCGTCGTCGATCACGAACGGCGGCGCTACCTTGACGCCCACCGTCAACGTGGGGGGCGCAACGGTTGATGCAGCGGCGGGGGCGTCAGATGGGCGCGCGTGCAGCGCCGAACCCGGCAGCATCAGGGCGACCAGCACGAGGGCGCGAAACAGGTTTCCGGTCATGCGTGGGGTGCTCCCTGCGGCGGTACGGAGCGTCCCAGCATACCCGGTCAGGTTGCGGCGCCTGGCCGCGGCCCCGGGCTCAGGCGGCTGCGTGCAGTGGATTAGCGTGCCGCTCCGCCATCGCATCGAAATAGTCGCGGGTGAGCCGCAGCTGCTCGGCAGCGCTGTCCGCGCGGTTCACCAGTTGGCGAAAGGCCGCGTTCTCCGGACGATCCTTGGCATACCAGCCCAGGTGCTTGCGCGCGATGCGCACACCGGCCAGTTCGCCGTAGAACGCGTGCAGGTGTTCCAGGTGACCAAGCAGGATGCTGGCGACCTCCGCGGGCGTGGGCTCCGGCAGCTTGTCGCCGGTGGCGAGGTAGTGCGCGATCTCGCGGAAGATCCACGGCCGGCCCTGCGCGCCGCGACCGATCATCACGGCATCGGCGCCGGTGACGTCGAGCACGTGCCTGGCGCGCTCCGGCGTGGTGATGTCGCCGTTGGCCAGCACCGGAATGCGCACGGCGGCCTTCACGGCGGCAATCGTGTCGTACTCGGCCTCGCCTTCGTACTTGTCCGCGCGGGTGCGGCCGTGCACCGACAGCGCGGCGATGCCGGCCTCCTCGGCGATGCGGGCGATGGAGAGCGCGTTCTTGTTGTCGCGGTTCCAGCCGGTGCGGATCTTCAGCGTTACCGGCACCTCCACCGCTTCGACCACCGCGCGGCAGATGCGCGCCACCAGCGGCTCGTCCTGCAGCAGGGCGGAACCCGACCACACGTTGCACACCTTCTTCGCCGGGCAGCCCATGTTGATGTCGATGATCTGGGCGCCGTTGTCGGCGTTGTAGCGCGCGGCTTCGGCCAGCATCGCCGGATCGTGGCCCGCGATCTGCACAGAGACGGGATCGGGCTCGCCCGCGTGGTCCATGCGCCGAAGCGATTTGGTCGTATTCCACAAACGCGGATCGGCCGTGGTCATTTCCGACACGGCCAGCCCCGCGCCAAGTTGCTTGCACAACTGGCGAAAG